>JAUVHF010000088.1 GCA_030593425.1 Anaerolineales bacterium | reverse complement strand
GTCCCCGAAGAGGAATATCTCATCCCTTTTGGGGAAGCGGACATCAAGCGGGAGGGAAAAGATGTCACCATGGTGGCGACCTCCAGTATGATCCACGTGGCGATGAAGGCGGCCGAAGGGTTATCCAAGCAAGGGGTTGAGGTAGAGGTCATTGATCCACGAACCTTGGTGCCTCTGGATGCTGACGTCCTTTGTGATTCAGCCGCTAAGACCGGCCATGTAGTGATCGTGGACGAGGGGCATCGTCAATATGGGGTGACCGCTGAACTGGCTAGCGTCATCGCCGAGGGAGCATTTGACTACTTGGACGCACCTATCAAAAGGCTCGGAGCCATGGATGTGCCTATACCTTTCACTCCGGCTTTGGAGTTCCCCACCATTCCGGATGAAGAGGTTGTAATGAATGCTGTCCTCGAGACCCTTGCGTAGGACCGGTTGAGAGGGCCAAATCCCGCAGACCGGAAGGTTCACTTTGACAGATCTGTTCGTAGGTCTCCATTAGTGGCTGTCCGGCAAGGGAGGATGCCCACAATGCTACGCTCAAGACTATGGCTATTCCCCGTGCAGCTAGTATGCTGGTGGGCATCGATTGGGGCAGAATGGTTGAGCGAGCTCTTACGAGGGCTAGTCGGAGTATCTTCCTCGCCATACTGGGGATATAGTGCCTCTGCCAAATCTGTGGCCGAGCAGCCGCCAGACTGGTTCGGAAAAGAGCAACCGAATCCAATGCCGTCAAAGTCGTCCTAGCGGTGTAGATTGGTCGTTACCATAGATCTTTAGGCACATCCTTGAGGCCTAACTCGATCAGCCTCTTTCTGCTAGGCCTGCCAGTGACTAGGTCCCACTCCATCGCTTTCAGGAAGTCCTGAAGCAATATGTCCATATCTACCGTAATCCCGCTCGTCGGTCCCTCTCTCAAAGGAGGAAGGCCAACCACCCTCGGGTGAATCGCGTGCTCCAAAGCGTTGAAGCCTTCCCTGATGTTGAATGCCTGACGGATATTGGCTATCCTTTCCCCTATCCTGTAGGCCTCCTCCCCCTCAATACGCCAACCTGTCACCGCGGACACGAACTCCCACATGGAGGCCGGATCCATATGGTACCAGGGAAATCTACAAAGACCAGAAGAGTGAATGAAGTGAAGCATGCACGCGGCCCTCTTAAAGGCTTCTCCCTTGCCAGCGTAGTCGTGCCTATTCGGCCCAGCAGGGATATCCTCCACCCCAAGGCTTCTCTTCCACCAATCTGGGAAGCCTTCCATCCAGTGACCGCCCTGACCATGGCGGCCCGGAGTGGCATCCAGTTGGTAACTCATCCCTAGCCCAGGCCAATATTTGGGGTCGTGCATCCCCGGCTCCTGCCCAGCGCAGTGCACAGCGAACTCCTCTGAACCCCTGCCGATCCTCCCAGCCGCTACCTTCACTCCGTCAGCCAGGACATCCCCGAACCCTTCTCTCTTGGCCATCTTTTCCACCATGACCACGATAGCCTCAGCGTTGCCCCATCGTAGCTCGATACCCTCGGTATCACCATCGGTTATGAGCCCCTTCTCATAGCACTCCATGGCAAAGGCGATAGCAGAGCCCGCCGAGATGGTGTCTAGTCCCGCTCGGTTACAGAGATCGTTCAACTTGATTATCGACTCCACGTTGTCGTTCAGTGTCATAGCGCCGAAAGAAGCGAGGGTCTCATACTCAGGCTTATGCCCGGCGGCAGCATAAGGGCCAGTAGTCACTTTCATGTGACCACCGCAAGCGATAGGGCACCGGTAGCAAGCGTACTTCTTCACCTCGTACTTGATGACGTTCTCATCGCTTATCCTCTCCGCCGTCGGGAAATCGATAGGCCCAACACCCGACCAATTCCTGATGGGCGTGTCGTTTACCTCTACCAAACCAGTTAGCCAGGCGCATGTGCCATATTGCTGGCGAAGTTTGGCCCTTTCTGATTCTTTGAGCTGAGCCAGATATCTCTTCCTCAGATCTCTCAGTCTCGCCTCATCGGCGATGGGGACCTTCATATCTCCCCTGGCGACGACGGCTTTCAACTTCTTGGAGCCCATCAAAGCCCCAAATCCCGACCGGCCTGCCGCTCGCCCCCGGTCATGCATCACACAAGATACGAGAGACAACCTCTCCCCGGCAGGACCGATGCAGGCTATCTGAACCTTCTTCCCCAAGTCGGCCTTCAGCCTCTCGTCCGTCTCTGTGGTGTCCTTCCCCCATAGATGGCTAGCATCCCTCAATTCCGCTTTGCCGTTCTCGACCAAGAGGTAAACCGGCCTGTCAGAGATGCCGCTGAAGAAGACACCATCGAAGCCGGCGAACTTCAACTCGGGGCCGAAGTAGCCTCCGCAATCGGAATCACCCCATGTGGCCGTCAGTGGCGATTTGCCTACCACCATGAAGCGTGAGCCAGCTATGGCGGGGGTTCCTGAGCAAGGACCGGTGAGGATGCCTAGGATGTTTTCGGGACCGAGAGGGTCAACTCCGGCCTTCTGGTGGCTATAGATCATCCTAGCCCCTAGCCCATAACCCCCGGTGAAATTACGACGGACCTCTTCCTCTAGAGGTTCCTCTTGAATAGACCTCTCCGAAAGATCCACCCAGAGGAGTCTCCCCATGTATCCACCAGTCATTCCAATCTACCCCCCGATACAACTCATAGGGTCTTTGGACCAATTGGCTAACTTTGACTTCCAAGGGAGCGCAATTTCAAAATGACCAAACCTACCCAGACGATAACCAATATGTCAGACATTCGAGACACAAACTATCCAAAGGCTATGCGGAGGTTTCTGGTTGCGGAACGCAAGTCACTCTTGCTACTGCTATGTCCCGAACCACAGCCAGCGGCTTTGAGGCTCGCTAATGCCACAGGAACGTGATACGTCTTCCCGAGGTGACTATCGTCCACGACCTCAAAGCCGTAACTATGCACGAGTTCAACGATGGTTTGGCCTCTTCAAGACAGATGTGGTGACAGCGGTAGGGTTCTGACGGACAGGAATGATACATGTCACTATCGATTCGGAACTGCAGAAACGCTAGGCCCTCAGCAATCTAACTCGCTTGTCTAGGTCTATGCCTTACCCAAGATCAGGGCTAGAAGAGCCATTCGGTTGTAAAGGAGATCTGCTGCTTGCCTGAAATAAGCAGCGCCAGGATGGCTGTCCACCTCCGGGTCCAGTTCATCCATTCTGGGCAGAGGGTGCATGATGGTGATGTCCTTCTTGGCTTTGGACAACAAGGAGTTGTCAACTCGGTACGTGCCCCGCAAAGCCTCGTATTCTGCCTCGCTAGCAAACCTTTCCTTCTGGATACGGCACAGATAGAGAACATCGGTTGTGGGAAGCACATCATCTAGATTCGTCAATTCAACGACCTTGCCTTTCTCAAACATGCCTACGATCTCTGGATCCATCCTTAGGCTCTCTGGGGAGACCAGGTTCAACTTGATGTCAAAACGACTAAGCCCCATAGCCAACGAGCGCATAACGCGAGCGTGCTTGAGATCGCCCATCAAGGTGATCTCAAGGCGATCGATCGTCCCCTTCTCCTCGTTTATGGTGAAGAGCTCGGAAAAGGTCTGTGGAGCATGTTCACCAGCCCCATCGCCTCCGTTAATCACCGGGGCCGAGGCCGCATCAGCCGCCACCTGGGCCGCTCCCACCTCTGGATGTCTCAAGAGGATGACGTCGGCGTACTTTTCCATCACCTGCACCGCATCAGCCAGGCTCTCGCCTTTTGCTGCGGAGGTCGTCCTCTTTGCCTCGGCCACCGTTAGAACGCCGCCACCCAACCGCTGCATGGCGGACTCGAAGGAGAGTCGAGTCCGCGTGCTAGGCTCATAGAAGAGGGAACAAAGTACGTAGCCCTTCAGTAGATCTAGCCCCTCATGAGCCTGCACCCTCTTCTTGAACTCCCTCGTCAGGGCAAATGGATATGTCAACTCCTCCTTCGTGAAATCTTTCACCGAGATAATGTCTCGGCCTGCGAAATCGACCATCTCTCCTCCTCGATAATGATACGTTCGCACCATCTTCGGGGCGCGAAATCACTTCGCCGCTTCAACCACCCGCTTCGTTTCCCTGGCGATCATTAGTTCCTCGTTAGTAGGAATCACCAGAACTCGCACCTTAGCTGATTCAGTGCTTATATCGCCCGCTTTGCCTCTGGTGGCCTTATTCTTCCGAGGGTCGATATCAACCCCAAGAAACTCCAACCCGGCGCAGATGTCGGCTCGCATCTGGGGGTCATTTTCCCCGATACCGGCCGTGAAGACGATGGCATCCACACCCCCCATCGCTGCCGCATAGGAGCCGATCCGCTTCTTCACCCGATAGGGGTATACCTCAAGTGCTATCCTAGCCCTCTTGTGGCCCTTGGCAGCAGCGGCTCTCAGGTCTCGCACGTCATTGCTCAGCCCTGAGAGGCCCAAGAAACCGCTCTTCTTATTGAAGAGATCATCGACCTCTTGGGTGGACAGCCCTTCCTTCTCCATCAAAAAGAGAGCGATAGCCGGATCTATATCCCCGGTACGCGTGCCCATCACCAACCCCTCTAAGGGGGTGAAGCCCATACTCGTATCCAGCGAGCAGCCATTCTTGACCGCCGTAACGCTGGAGCCATTCCCCAAGTGACACGTGATCAGCCTCAATTCCTCAAGCGGCCGATCCAGCATTTCCGCTGCCTTTTGAGCCACATATTGATGAGAAGTACCGTGGAAACCATATCTTCGAAGTTTGTATTTGCTGTAGTACTCGTAAGGTAAGGCATACAAAAAGATATGTTTGGGTATAGTCTGATGAAAGGCGGTGTCGAAGACCGCTACCTGGGGCGTATCTGGCATGAATCTCTTGCAGGCCCTAATGCCCATTATGTTGGCTGGGTTATGAAGAGGAGCCAATGCGGCGCACTCCTCCACCACTTCCATCACTTCATCGGTGATGAGAACGGCATTAGAGAACTTCTCCCCACCGTGCACGACGCGATGACCGATGGCGTCGATCTCTTTCAGATCCTTCACCGCGCCGTATGCAGGGTGGGTCAGCGCCGAGGTGACGACCTCCAACCCCGAGAAATGGTCCTTCGCCTCAACGGGGAAGCTGACCGTTTCCCTTCCCGAGGGCTCGTAAGTAAAGAAGCAATCGGGAAGCCCTATCTTCTCCAAGAGCCCTTTGGCCAAAACCGTCCCTCGTTCCAGGTCCAGGAGTTGCGATTTTATCGATGAACTACCGCAGTTGAGCACCAGAACAAGCATACTCTTCCTCATGTGGCTTGGGTCACACACCTCTGCCAACTGCTTGGCGGGCTGAGCTGGTCATACTATCGCTTATGCCGCAGGGGGGACCAACTACTCTGATCGCCCCTCAACCTTGTCCGAGGTACAAAAGCCAGGATTACCTTCCCACCAAGCCGGCACGGAGATACTCCCAACCACCCGACATTTTCATGCCTTGGGGGCTCTCCAAGGTTTCTACAGACAGAAGTCGGTGCTGATCAAGCATGGTAGAGTTAACCGTCTCATGGAACCGCTTCAATAGATAATGGATCAAGGGGCCAGCAGTATCGATCGCCAGCAGGATCTCAGGAAACGCACATAGCGTCCATACACCCCATCAACACGGTAGCCGGCAAAGCAAGCCAGGAAGCCCGTCACACGACTAATCAGCCGCCAAAATGGCCAATTCAAGAGGGGAAAACACGACCTCCAACTAGTGGATCGCTTTCTCCGTCTGGGGGTCGAAGAGGTGGATATTGTCCATGTTCAACACCGCCTCTATCTCGTCCCCCACCCTAGCCCTGGTCCGAGGATCCACCCGAGCGATGAAACTCTTGTTATCGGTAAGCAAGTATAGAAATACCTCGTTCCCCATCAACTCCGTCACATCCACCTTGGCTTTCACTCTCCCCGCGGTGATGTTGAGGGGCGTAAGCTCCGGGTCGTGCACATCCTCTGGCCGAATGCCGAAGATCACCTCTTTCCCCAGGTAGTCCTTCAACCTCTTGGCCCTCTCTGGCGGAACCAACACCCGAAAACTCCGGGCATCGATGTGCATCTCATCTTCGCTCCCCACCAAAGTGGCCTCAAAGAAGTTCATGGCTGGACTCCCGATGAAGCCGGCCACGAAGAGGTTATCTGGCCTGTCGTATAGCGCCTGGGGTGTATCTATCTGCTGAAGAAGGCCATCCTTCTGAACCGCGATCCGCGTCCCCATGGTCATCGCTTCCACCTGATCGTGGGTCACGTAGATGAAGGTCGTCTCCAACCTCTGGTGCAACTTGGAGAGCTCCGCCCGGGCATGTACCCTCAACTTCGCATCCAGGTTGCTCAAAGGCTCATCCATAAGGAAAACCTGAGGCTCCCGCACGATCGCCCGACCCACCGCTACACGCTGCCTCTGCCCACCAGAAAGTTGCTTCGGCTTCCGACCTAACAGCTCCTCCATTCCTAATATGGCCGCCGCTTCCTTTACCCTCCGCTCGATCTCACTCTTGGGCGTCTTGCGCAACTTCAACCCGAAGGCCAT
>JAUVHF010000080.1 GCA_030593425.1 Anaerolineales bacterium | reverse complement strand
TCAAGATCTGGGCCAACTACATGCTAGGCATCCCCACAGAGACCAAAGAAGAGGTGAAAGATACCATCTCCATGCTGAAGGAGATAGACCCCGACTACTACAGCCCGGCCTTTTACACCCCCCATCCGGGCAGCGACCTCTATGAGTATTGCCTAGAGAATAACCTCTCCCTCATCACCAGCCATGACCAATACCGCCGCAACCCCACGGAGACCAAGATACGGGGCCAGGACTACGACTTCCTCGGGTGGGCTCTTGAGGAGTCTCAACGGCGGAAACCGTTGAACCAACTTAGGCGCACCATAGACCGCTACCGGAGGAGGTACGCCTCGCCACGAAAGGCGGCCAGGAAACTAGCCCGGATATTTACCGGTTAAAGGAGGTCCCTATGGCCGAACAGCCCCAACCCAGAAGGTTACGCTATGAGGAAGCGCTCCGGGCGGCGGGGCGCTATGCGGAGAAGGAACGGTTACGCGATATCTGCCTCCTCGAGGTAGAGGGGGGTATGGTAATCCAAGGGCGGGCCCTCATAAACACCCGGGAGGGGTTCGACTTCGTCGTTAGAACTAAGATCTTAAGCCACGACGACCTAGAGAGACTCCTGGAGAGGCGATGAGGATGAGACTCTTCCAAGGATTGCCCAAGACAGATTACCAAGATCTCTTAAGGACCATCGGCCACTATATCGACCAGAGCGGCTTCGCCAACATCCGCCTCATCGAGACCGAGGAGGGGATAATCCTCCAGGGTCGCGTCTCCACTACCGGGGACATAAGGGGCGAGAAGAAGACGGAGACCTATCTCCTCACCGTGGAGGATATCCAAGACATGATGCGGCAAGCCTATGCCCGTCGGGGCAAGAAACTCTAGGAGGAGTCCCTGAAAGCCCTACTCGTCACCGGGGGGGCCGGCTTCATCGGCTCCAACTTCACCCGCAATATCCTGGAAAACTATCCCCACTACCGGGTAGTGGTCTACGACAAATTGACCTATGCCGGCAACCTGGATAACCTCCGCGATCTAGAGGATAACCCCCGGCACTCCTTCGTGAGAGGCGATATCTGCGACATGTCCCTTGTTGACAGAGTGATCCAGGAGGAGCAGATCAGCACCATTTTGAACTTCGCCGCGGAGACCCATGTGGACCGGAGCATCTTCGAACCAGGTAGTTTCATCCAGACCGATATTTATGGCACCTATGTCTTACTCGAGGCTACCAAGAAGTTCGGCCTGGACCGGATGATCCACATATCGACCGATGAGGTATATGGGGAGGTGATGAGCGGCTCTTCGGTGGAGAGCGACCCCCTGCGCCCCCGGAGCCCCTATGCGGCCAGCAAAGCCGGGGGGGATCTCATCTGCCTGGCCTACCATACCACTTACGGCACTCCGGTGGTCATCACTCGGGGCTCCAACAGCATCGGCCCCTACCAGTATCCCGAAAAGGTGGTCCCCCTATTCATCACCAACGCCCTCGATGACCTGCCTCTCCCCCTCTACGGCGATGGCTCGCAGATGCGAGACTATCAATACATCATCGACCACTGCGAGGGGATAGACACCGTCCTCCACCAGGGGAAAATAGGCGAGATCTACAACGTCGGGAGCGGCGTGGAAATTCGCAATATCGATATGGCCAAGGGGATTCTTAGGCTTCTTAAGAAGCCAGAGAGCCTAATCCAATATGTGGAAGATCGGCCGGGCCACGACCGCCGCTACTCCCTGGACACCACCAAACTCCAGAGCCTGGGCTGGGGGAGCCGCCACGCCTTCCAAGAAGCCTTAGAGAAGACGGTCAAATGGTACACGGAGAACGAGTGGTGGTGGCGGAAGATAAAGAGCGGTGAGTATAAGGAATGGTATGAGAGGCAGTATGGGAAACGGAAGATATTACCCTGAGAAACAACCTCCAGAGAAGGAAAGCCGAGCGCCGGGCGCTCGGCTTTCTTGTCGGTTGGCCACTCTCCCTCAATATTCTATCAGGGAGAAGACCTCGTACCCCTTCAGTTTATCTATCCCTCTCAGGTCGGTGAGTTCGATGAGGAAGACGAACCCCACCACCTCTCCGCCCAGCCTCTCCACTAGTTCCGCCGTGGCCTTGGCCGAGCCCCCGGTGGCCAAAAGGTCATCCACGATAAGCACCCTCTGCCCGGGCTCGATGGCATCGGCGTGCATTTCCAAGACGTTGGTCCCGTACTCTAACGTATAGGAGGCGGCGATCTTCTCCCCGGGGAGTTTCTCGGGCTTCCGCACGGGGACGAAGCCCGCCCCCAACTCATAGGCCATGGGGGCCCCGAAGATGAGGCCCCGGGCCTCTATGGCCACCACCAGATCTATCTCCTGGCCCACGCAACTGTCAAGCAGGGCGTCCACCGCCTCTTGAAAGGCGTCAGGGTCTTTGATCAGGGTGGTGATATCCCTGAAGAGGATCCCCTCCACCGGAAAATCGGGGATGTTGCGTATCATCTCCACTAGTTCCATGCTCTACCCCTCCTTTTTTCAAACCAGGTTAGTTTATCAGAGGGCGGCTTCTTTTGCAACTCTAATCATTTTGAAAGAGTGCCTCCTCGTATACACCCTGGGCGTTCCAGAAGAGCCAACCCTCGGCCCCAGCGTCGTAGGCCGCTTCCATCTGCGCCCTATACTCCTCCAAGCCGAAGGGGAGATGGTACTTGTAGTCGGCGAAATGTTGAAGCCAGGGCCGCAGGGGCTTATCAGTGCGGTCTCGCATCCTGATGAGGCTCTCATATACTACCTCATAGGGGTACTCGGTCGGCCTCTTATCCGCCCCCCAATGCAGGAGGCCGGGGGTGAAGGTGGAGGGGTAGAGCATGGGAGATAGATAATCCACGTAGGGAGCCACATTCTCCACCATCTGTCCGATATTGGCCTCGTGGTCCAGCCAAGCGGTTAGGCCGAAGATGTCGGCGGAGGTGAAGACGTGATAAGGTTCCAGCGCCCCTTCCAACTGAGCCATGAAGTCCTGGATAGCCCCATAGCGAGACTCCGGCGTGCTTGGCTGGGAATAGATCAGCGATCCGGTCTCCCCGTCGGTAGGGAAACGGATATAGTCGAACTGCAACTCGTCGAAACCCAGGGCCGCCACCTCGCGGGCGATGGCGATATTATACCCCCACACCTCCTCGCGGAAGGGATCGACCCATAAAGAGCCCTTTCTATCGGCAAAGAGCGTCCCATCCGGCCGCTTAATGGTCAAATCTGGCCTCCCCCTCGCCAGGACCGAGTCCTTGAAGACCACCAGCCGCGCGATAGTATAGATGCCTCTTTCCCGACAGAGGCGGAGGAGTTCTTGGGCCTCCATCAACCCCTTCTGTTCCGCTCCTACCTCTAGGGCCAGTGGGTTCTGGCTATGGTAGGCTAGCCGTCCCGAATCCCCCTTTATATCCACCACTATGGCGTTCAACTCCGTGCGGGCTACCATATCGATGAGAGACCGTACCTTCTCCTCCGAAGCCAAGAGGCCAAAAGCGATGTATATACCCTTGGCCTCAAAGGTGGCCTCCAGAGGCTGCAAGACCACGTCCAGGGTAGTCGAATGGGGCACGGCGACCTGGAGATCTTTGAACCCCCGGGCGCTAAAAGTCAAAACCGCCTGGGCGGGTAGATCAGTCAGATAGTAGCTCCCGTTAGCATCGGTATGAAAAACTCTCTCCCCCACCCGAACAACGACATCGGGAATGGGGCTGCCCGTACCCCCGTCCCTTACTACCCCCTGGAGGGTATGGGGTCGCAAGGCGACCTCCAGGATCCCCTCCCCGCCGTATATCACCTCCCCACCCTCGTAGCCGTCCACCTGCAGTTGGAATCGATCCCCCGCCTTAACTCCCTCTATCTGGCTCTGCCCTTGGGCATCGGTTACGAAGGAGTCGTTCACCCAGGATAGGAGCACCCCGGGCAGCGGCTGGCCGGTGTAGAGGTCATAGACCGCTACCACTACCCTGCTCCGCTGCAATACTACCTCCAAAGGCGAGTGGCCCTCATAGATGACTTCCGCCCCATAGTACCCCTCAGCCAGAACAGAGATCTGGGCCCCTTCCTTCAAGCGGCGCAGGAAGAAGACCCCTCCCCGGCCTCTCTCCGCTACCTCTTCCCCGGCCCAGACGACCGCTTCTGCGATGGGGAACCCCCTCTCATCCTTCACCTCTACCACCGTGACCCAGGGCTGAAGAGGTATCTCTTGGGCCTCCTCTCCCTGAAAAACCGCCTCCCCAGGCTCATACCCCGGGGCGAGGATGGAGATAGTAGCCCCTATTTTCAGGCGGCGAAAGGTAAAACTTCCCTGGGCATCGCTCCAGGTGATCTGCCTCCCTGTAGAGATCTTGGCCCCGGGCACAGGCTGTCCACTCTCCCCATCTCGCACGGTGCCTATCAGGAGGTTAGGACTGAGGATCACCTCCAGAGGAAACTCCTTAGCGAAGAGTCCCCCCACCTCTATGCGCCCCCTAGTCTCCAGATACCCCTCCGCTTGGACGGAGACGGCCAGGTTTCCCCTCAAACCCTGAAAGCGAAAGCGCCCCTGGTCATCTGTAGCCTGGACGCTCTCGCCTATGGTGACCACGGCACCGGCTAGGGGCAGCCCCGTGAGCTCATCGGTAACTATCCCTAGAACCACCTTCTCGTCGAGATAGAGGAGCCAGGCCATCACCGCCACCAATAGCGAGAAAGTCAAGAGGGTGAAGACTATGCCCTTCACCAAGAGGCCATAGCGGCCGGGGAGGGGAACAAGCCGCTTCCTGCCCTCCTCCGCTTGACCATAACTTTCCTTAAAAATCGGTCTCCTCCTTAGATTTTAAGGTCTAAGATATTGTCAGAGGATAACTTCTCTGCTACAATAGAAACGATTTGCGGAACGGGCTCTTCTTCCCCCAGAGAGTCCTGGCTTGTTTTGGCCCGGCGGCTTTACCCCAGGGGGAGAGATCCCTCATGGCGTCCCATCATTTGGACGATCCTTCACTTCCAAGGTTGGGGCACCAGCTTAAAACCCCGCAGGTACAATTTGTACCACCGAAACTTATCAAGGACAACCTAGTGCGTTCGGCATCCTGAGGATGCCTCCCCTTCGGTCCCGAGGACCTCTGGGTCCGCGGGAGGGACTCAGTGTCGAAGGAAAGACCCTCAGGGTCTGTCTGCTCCCGGCCTGGCAAGTACCAGGGCAGGCTGGCACGTGGCAGGCCAGGGAAGGAAACATCCGAAGTAAAGGAAGGTCTCCCTCCCGATCTTGGCATGCTGCCCTTTTTCTCCGTCCAGGAGAGGTCATAGAGAGCGTGGACGCCCATCGAATCTGGCAGGTCGCCCAGGGTGAGCTGCAACTCCAGATGACCCGGGCCACCTACGACACCTGGCTCAAGGGGACGTTTGCCGTCTCCTACGAGGACGGCCTTCTTATCGTGGGGACGGAGAGCCCCTACGCCAAAGAGTGGTTGGAGAACCGCCTCTTGGGCACCATCAAGAGGACTCTGGCGGGCATTCAGGGTCACACAGTAGAAGTCAGATTCATAGTCAAGGCCCATCAGACACAACCCTCCTCGCCCCTCCTAGAGGAGCCTGCTCTCGCCTTCCCACGGGATCCTGTAAGGACGCCTCCTCTGTCTTCGCTATCCCTTAACCCCAGATACACTTTTGAAACCTTCATCGTGGGGAGTAGCAACCGCTTGGCCCATGCCGCCGCCTATGCCGTGGCTCATAGGCCTGCCGAGGCTTATAACCCCCTCTTCCTCTACGGAGGCGTGGGTTTGGGGAAGACCCATCTCCTCCACGCTATCGGGCATGTGCCCTCCACAAAGAACTTAAGGGTCCTTTACATCTCCTCGGAGACATTCACTAACGACTTGATCAACTCCATCCGTAACCAGACCACCGAAGAGTTCCGTTTGAAATACCGCCATATAGACGTCCTCCTGGTGGACGATATCCAGTTTATCGCCGGCAAGGAGAGCACTCAAGAAGAGTTCTTCCACACCTTCAATACCTTGCGCTCTGCTAATAAGCAGATCGTCATCTCCAGCGATCGCCCCCCCAAAGCTATCCCCACCCTCGAGGAGCGGTTGCGCTCCCGCTTCGAATGGGGGTTGATCGCCGACATCCAGCCCCCCGATCTGGAGACCCGTACTGCCATCCTCCGCTTCAAAGCGGAGAGCCAGTCCCACCCCATCCCGGCGGAGGTGATCGATTTTTTGGCCCATAAGATCCAGAGCAATATTCGCGAATTGGAAGGGTCTCTCAACCGCGTGGTGGCCTATGCTCAACTTCTCAATCGCTCCCTCTCGGTCGAGGTAGCCACAGCTGCCTTGCGAGAGTTGAGCCCTCGCCGTGAACCTCCCTCCCTCTCCCAGATTATGGAGGCAGTTGCTGGCTTCTACAACCTTTCCCTGGATGACCTCAAGAGCCCTCGCCGCAGCAAGGCGGTGGCCTTCCCTCGTCAAGTGGCTATGTACCTAGCCCGCGAAGAGACCGCCTCCTCTCTCCTGGAGATCGGTAAGGCTCTGGGCGGCCGAGATCATTCCACCATTCTCTACGGCTACGAGAAGATATCTTCCCTCGCCGACGAGGACTCCTTGCGGCGGGAGTTGCTCTCCATCAAGGAGATGCTCTACCATGCCCTCCCTTAGACTAGGAAGCCCTTCCCAGGAGCCTTGTCCGTTCAGGATCCGAAGGGAGGGAAGCCCTTTTCCCCAACGTTTGTGGATAACTCCCCTTTTTCCTGTGGATAACATCCCTGATCTGGGGATAACCGGGGGCTTACACAATGATAGGGAACCCATCACCACTTCTAATCGCCATCCCGTCCCGCTCTCCGTCCATCCAGTACACACCTTCTCCACCAACTGCTAGACCAGAATAGAGCTTGGCCCAGGCTATCCCAGAGAGTTTTCCACCTTTCAACTGGTCCTACTACCACTACTACA
>JAUVHF010000033.1 GCA_030593425.1 Anaerolineales bacterium | reverse complement strand
CCGGCCATCACGCACGTAGCGGCAGGCCTCTGGGATGCGCCGAGCGGTAGCCATCACGAGGGCGAAGGCGAAGTCAGCGGTGGTGTCGGTCAGGATGCCGGGGGTGTTGCCCACGATGATCCCTCTTCTTGTGGCCTCCTTCACATCTATGTTGTCATACCCCACAGCCATGTTGCTGATCACCTTCAACTTGGGGGCAGCGTCCATCAATTGGGCATCGATTCTGTCCGTCAGGAGAGAGAGAAGGCCTTCCACATCTTGCACCTTGTCCAATAGGACTTCTCGAGGCTCCGGTAGCTCGCCTTCCCACACCTCAACCTCGCAGAAATCTAAGACCATCTCTAACCCCTTCTCAGGGATCAGGCGGGTGACGTAGACCTTGGGTTTCATCCTCATCTCTCCTTCTTCTAGATTGATAGCAGCCGTGTACCTTACCCCACCTCCAGCCTGGCCCAGGCCTCCCTCCACACTCGCTTCGTAGCGGCTATGACTACTGCGGGATCCTGATCAGGCAGTGGCTTCACCTCGAAGGTGACCACCGGTCGCCCAGTGGGTAACTCCTTGGTAAAGTAGCGAATATCAAAGAGGGCCTCTAAGAATTCGACCAGCTCCTGGACATCATTCTCCCCACCCTCGACCCCCAAGGGTGGATGGTTGTCGCCATAGACGGGATGGTTCACATCCTTCATCAGGCAGTTGCCTACATGGATGTGTACCAGGTGATCTTTGGCTGCCGCCAAGGCCTCCTGAGGCGTCTCGTCCAGAAGGGGCAGATGGCTCAGATCCACGGTCAAGCCGAAGTTGGTATGCTCCTCCTTCACTCTAGCCGCCACCTCAGCGGCGTCCTTTGTGGGCCCTATGAGAGACCGCTTGTCTACACTCTGATCGAAGTTTTCCAAGGAGATGGTCAGGAGATCGTCGGTGCCCCTCCCCTCAGCATAGGCGCAGAGTTCGCTAAGCGATCTCACCAGTTGATCGATGGCCGCAGCCTTCCTCTCTTCGCCAGGGTAGGAGCCTGGACCATCCATCAAGGCCAGAAGTCTGGCTCCCAAGAAGTAGGCCTGGTCGATGGAGCCTCTGACGTTATCAACGGCTGCTTGACGGGCTGTCTCCTCTTCGGCGGCCAGGTTCAACTTGTTAATCAGGAGCCCTGGCTGAGCCCCGACGCCCACGCTCATGTGCGCCCCTTCGATGAGCCCCTTCAGTTCTGCCCATACCCTTTGGTCTTTGATGGGTCCCACCTCGATGACTTCGAAGAAATCATCCTCGGCGATCACCCTGGCCGTCTCCACGATGGGCCCTTCCCCCTCTATGACTTGAGGGTAGAGCATGAAGTGAACGATCCCCAGTTGCATATAACCGTTCCAGGGTCGGTTCATAACTCACTCTCCTGTTTTGGAATAATGGCGGGGGTCGCCAATCACCCCTCCCTATCTTCCCAGTAACTTGGGCACGGGGTGCCTCTCCAACTGTACATACCTGGGGAGGGGGCCCCCGATGAGAGGCCGACTGTATTGGAGAAAGGGGTCGGTCACGTCGTTACCCGCTTGGTTCAGATAACTATCGGGCATCACCTTCTCGGCCCTGGCCACCTTCTCCAGTTCCACCAGCCCGGTGGTGCAGCAGTATGGCTCGTCCGATTCCCTCACCAGGGTGACCATCCGGTCGCTGACCCCGGCTACGGCGTGGCGAACAGCCATCTGGCCCACCAAGTAGGCCTCATCCAGATCCACTGGCGAGGCTAAGGCCATGGAGACCCTCTGAATGGTCCCTGGTTTATCGAAGCGAGCCTTGAGTTTCAGTTCTCCAGCCACCTGACGGCAGAGGAAGTCGGCCAGGCCACCACGCTGAGGGTGGCCAAAGGCATCCCGGTCGATCGCCTTAAGGGACTCCACCAGCGTCCGACCATCCTCCCCCTTGACCCCCTCGCATACGCAGATGATCACATGACCCAAACGGTCGTATACCCGCTGCACATCGTCCAGAAAGCGCTCTGTGACTAGGGGGCGCTCTGGCACATAGATGAGGTGTGGCGCGGCATCAGGGTGATCCCGGGCCAGGGCGCTGGCGGCGGTGATCCAGCCAGCGTTCCGCCCCATGACCTCGATGATTTTCACCTTATCGACTACGCCAATGGCCTCGGTATCCAAGCCGGCATCGCGCACCGCCGTAGCCACCCAGCGGGCCACGCTCCCGTAGCCCGGAGAGTGATCGGTGTAGGCCAGGTCGTTGTCGATGGTCTTGGGAACGCCCAGGGCTCGAAGGTCGTATCCATTCTCGGCAGCCAGTTGGCCCACCCTATGGGCGGTATCCATAGAGTCATTGCCCCCGATGTAGAGGAAGTGTCGGATGTTCTGGGCCTGGAATACCTCCAATATGCGAGTATACTCCTGGGGCGTCAATTTATGGCGGCAAGAGCCTAGGGCCGAGGAGGGGGTGCTCCGCAACCCCTCGACCGTGGAAGCCTTCTCCCTCCTCAGATCGACGAGGTCTTCATAGAGGACACCCTCGATACCGTGTAGGGCTCCGTAGATGCCGGTGATCTCCTGGTGAGCCCACCCCTCCTGTATCACCCCTGCCAGGCTGCTATTGATGACCGCCGTCGGCCCGCCGGATTGGGCTACCAGCAGGTTGCCTTTCAACTTCTCTTTCATATCCGCTTCTCACTCTAAATCCAGGGCGCGCAGCACCTGAAGTCACGGCTGGCAAGCGCCCTGGGGGCCTAGGAGAACCACCTCCTCAGAGCATCCATATTCGAGCCGCGATGTTCCATCAGGTAATCCACCGCCTGCTCTGTTGTATAGCCATCGTGGACGATGCGATGGACGGCCATGGCTACCGCCATGGGGTCATCATCGCCGGGGAAGAGGATGTTACGCCCCACCAGTGCCCCCCGGATGTTCTCACCTGCTTGCATCCCGGTGGCGAATTCGCCCAGCGTGGGGGTTGGATCGCCCTTGGCTGCGCCGCCCAGCATCAGGATAGGCAGGGTGGTGGCCCGAGAGACGATATGGTAGTCGGCACAGTAGGGGAGTTTGAGCCAGAGGCCCAGGGAGGAATCACCCCAGGCCGAGGCCACACCGGCGATCTTGGCCAAATCGGCAGTCTCTTTCCGCACCTTGTATTTGCCATCGATGAGTTTGACGGGCAATGGTTCCAGGAAAGCGAGGATGCCTAGGGCGTTCAGTTGATTGATGGCCTGCACGCAGTAGTCGATGGTCTCCAGGGAGGCAGGCTCTCTATCCTCGATGCGCACCATTAGTTTGGCTCCATCCAGACCAAGACGAGCGATCGCTTCCGCGGTGAAGGAGGTGAAGCGGTCGTCCATCTCGAAAGCGGTGCCGGAGAGGCCTCCCCGATTCATACAGCCCAAAATGACCTTGTGGTCCAAGAAGCCAGGCCCTCCACTCTGCTTCACCAAGTGGTTGACGATGAATAACTCTTCGATGATGTCTGTGGGCCCCATCACCCCATCGAAGTCGCTAGCGGCGATGACCCTCAGCACTCGGCCCAGGTACTCTAGACGGTCGGCCATGGCCAGGGGATCGTCTCCCACTCCCGTTACCCGGCGCGCCGGATGATCGGCGGCTAAAATCGTCAATTTGCCATCCTCCGTCACTCTCTGGCGCCGCAGGCGTCCCATAGCCTCAGCCTTCACTACCTGGGGCTCGTTAACACGGACTTCGGTGATGAGGCCCAAAAGGCGTGGGGGGAAGAACTCCTCGGTCACGAACTTATATTGATTGAGGGAATATTGCACAGGGTTCTCCTTTCATCGAATTATTTGGCGCAGGTGCTCGATAGCCCGTTGCGCACATCTCTGGGCATCGGGCAAGGGCAGGGCCTCGACGGAGAGGTAACCTCGGTAGCCGACCTCTCGCAGAGCGGCCACGATAGTGGCGAACCCCAAATGCCCCCCTCCAGGGTACCAACGGTTGGAGTCCGCCACATGGAAGTGGAAGATATGTGGCCCGGCCTGGAGGATGCTCTCCTCGATGGATGGCTCCTCGATATTCATGTGGAAGGTATCGAGGAGCAGCCCGAAGTTGTCTGCCTTCATCCGCGCAACTAGGCTCAACCCCTGGGCCACAGTGTTGATCAACTCCGTCTCGTACCGGTTGAGGGGCTCCAGCGCCAACTTGACATCCCGCCTGGCAGCCTCCTCGAGGCACTCCTGCAGTGCAGCAACCAGCCAATCCATAGCCCGCTCTCGGCCCACCCCCTCGACCACCCTACCTCGGATCAGCCCCACGATGACTATGGACTCCAGGGTAGAAGCCAAGTCGATCTGATCTATGATGCGCTCTATGGCTCGCGCCCGCACACTCTGATCGGGATCGGTGAAGGAGAGCCCCTCCTCGTTGTAGGCCTGGCCCGTGCCGATGGCTGGAACTTCCAAGCCCTGCTCGCGCACTACTTGCTGAACACGGGTCACATTTAGAAGGTTCGGGTCTCGCACCGCTAACTCTACCCCATCGTAGCCCAAGGAGGCGATCTTGGCCACGTTGCGCTCGAAATCGCCCTTGTAGGCCAGGGCCTCAAAGGCGGTCGGTTGGGTGGAGAGGGCGATGCTGAATTTCATCTCCAAAGCCCTTGAAAGGCCCCGGGGCTTCCATCTTCAGAGAAGTGACAAGAGCAGCAAACCGGCATGCTTCTCGGGGTGAAGAGGTCAGCCTCTGAGCCAGATAGGCGGCGAAACAGGTGTCCCCCCTTCCCGTCCTTCCCCTGATCTCTCTCGGCGTGAAAGGCGCTTCATACTCCCGACGGTCGGCGTGGACCAGGACCCCTCCTGCATGGGTAAGTAGGATTTCGCGGGGACCGTAGTCAGCCAACACTTTGGCTGCTTCCCTCAGGTCGGTCTTGCCGGTCAAAACCTCAGCCTCCGCGCTGTCAACCTTGAGGAAGTCAACACAGGAGAGACCCTCCTCTTTCTCTGGCCAGTCCTTAAATATCAACTCATTCCCTTCCCTCACTCTTACAAAACCCTGGGCGTCCAGGGCGATAAGCCCTCTTCCCGACAATGCGCTCACGAAAGGGATGTCAACCTCCCCTGCCATAACGGGCCCGATCAAAAATATTCTGGCCTCGATATGGGGCATATCTTCGATGCAAAACGGCCCCGCAAAACCCAGTGGCTTGCACAGGCGTCGGTCCATATCATCAGTGAAATAGATGTTCTCGATCCCGGAGGTTTGTTCCGCGGGCTGGGCGAAAACCAGGACCCCTTCCTCCTTCAACTCGTCAAGCCTGGGGAAATCATCCTCCCGTAGCCTTGTCACGACCGCCACACGGACTCCGAGCCGCCGCAAGGCCATAGCGCCATAGTAAACCGACCCACCGGATGAGACCATCTCTCTGCCGCGAAAGACCAATCTGTCTTTGGTGAAATGACCGATCACGACGATCTCAACAGCACACTTGCCACCTTGGATGGACACGATCTCTCTCCCGCTCTCCAAGCCCTCCCCTTTTCTAGAATGGCCAGGCCAGGGTGTAGAGGTGCCTCCAGCCCTCCTCGAAGGGCTTCTTGGTCACCGCCTCTAGCTCTTCCCCAGAGCGCATGGAGACCTGCTCCACAGGCGGCAACTCCCCCGGCGGGAACGCTTCCAGGATATCATTGACCAACTTCTCCAGGTAGTCCAAAAGTGCCTCCAACCCTGGTTTGGCTTTCTGGGCGTCGGCCAGGGTGGCCTTCCCTACCACCCCTGGCTTATAAGCGGCCACCTCGATGGGGCCGCAGCCGACCTGGCCATACCAGGCGATCGGACGGTGCAAGAGATTGCCCGCCTTGTCGATATGCCCCTCAGGAAGGAAGCCAAAGGGCTCGGTGTCTACAGCATCCTCCTGCTTGATATACTCTGGAAAGAGGGCCAGGGACCAACTGGTTTCCACCTCGTCGGCGTGGACGAAGTTGGTCTCATATGGGCCACCCTCCTCCCTGGTCTTGAAGTGCTCAGGGATGGCATGGTACCAGTTGAGGTTGATGAAGATCCCTGGCACTTGGAAGGTCTTGGCGAATTGATGGATAGCCGTGGGAATCACATATTCTTGACCATGGCCATTGAGAAGGATCTGTTTGCGGAATCCAGCGTTCCAGAAGCCGGCCATGATCGCTTTCACCATACCCACAAAGTACTCCTCGGGCACCACAATGTTCCCGGGCATGCCCAGGTGATGGTAAGGGTGGGACCCGAACCACAAGGGCTGGGAGATGGTGCAGCCCGTGGCTAGCGCTACCTGTTCAGCCATGCGCGTCACCAAGAAGGTGTCCTCCCCATAGGGGGCATGCGGCCCATGGACCTCGGTGGAGCCCAGGGGGATGATGATGAGGTCATTGGCTTTCAGCCGCTCCTGGACCTCCTTGGCGGTCATGTTCTGGAAGTAGAGGCCACTGGCCTTGTCCATGTGCCCGCCCTTTGGCGGGATCTGCCACTTGCTCATTTTGATCTCCCTTCTATAGATCGTCAGTCGGTGAGACTTGGCCCCGATTCTGATAGCCTATCAAGAGACGTGTATAGACTGGAAGCCCCCCTTCGAGGGGGATCCTGACCTCTCCCTGGATGAGAGGGATGGGATTCCCCTTAGGGTTCAACCTGTTCTCCTCGCCTAGAACTCTTCTCTTCATCCTGCGTGGGCTTTTCGATCGATCGCTTCACCCGCTCGGCAGCCCTCCTTACCCTTCGGGCTACCCTTTCGAGAGGCGGGCCTTTGTGTTGATCGACGAAGTCGGCTGTGGCCTCCTCGGCGCTTACCTGGTCGCAGTACCGTTCCTGGAGACGCTGTTGGTGTCTGAAGACCCAGATGCAAAGGTCGGCCTCAGTGCGACCTGGGAAGAACCTCGCCATAACGTTGGCCCGCCGGATGGCTTCCACCGCCGGGAGATAGACGTTGTCGTACCAGTCAGCCACCGCCTCGGAGTGAGGAATATCGCGGCCCTGGCTTTGGCTCAAGCAGTATCTATGCTCGGCGATCTGGCTTTCCAGTTCTTGATAGCGCCCGGGCGCGGTGAACTCGATCCGCAGCTGGGGACGTAGCTCGTTCAGTTTGGTGTGGTTCAGAAACTCTAGATACTCCTCTTTGATGATCAGATCATCCAAGGTGGTCTCTGATGTGAGAGGGACCTTGGTGGGGAATTCCCAGACGTAGGCTTCGATAGTCGGGGCCCCACTCTGGCGAGCCACCGAGACGCGGTGGTTACCATCCTTGACGAAATAGACCTCGCCGACCTGGTAGACTTCTATGGGCGGCAGTCCTCCCGTCTTCACCATCTGGTTGACCTTACGCCAGCGATCGGCCAGCTCGCCTCGTCGAGGCAAAAAGGTACGGGTGAATTCACGATACCGTCCCATACTGCCCACGATCTTATCCAGGGTGATCTCCTGCAAACCCCGAAATCTCCTGCTTCGCAGGTGCAACCTCTCCCTCACCTCTTCGAAGGAGAGCAGATCGACCGGTCGTTGAGTGATAAGGGCCAAGAGATTTTGGATGAAAGCCTTGCGACGGGCACGATTGAAATCTTGGGTGGCCTGTACCCGGTAGTAGTCTCCTTCTCTCATATCTCCAACACCTGATATCCGTACGCGTTGATAACCGTTGTCCTTCCATAACTGGTGACCCTAGAATTCAGGGGGTGATAGAGGTGCATGTGCCCGTGGAACAGATAACGAGGTCGATAACGGTCCATGAAACTGCGGAAAGCCTTAAACCCGGTATGGCAGCGGTCCTCTCCATCATGGATTCCGTAGGGTGGAGCATGGGTTATCAAGATGTCCAGGCACCTTCCTCGTACCAGCCGGTTGAGCAACAACTGGGGTGCCATACGCCAAACCTTACGCTGCATCTCTCCCTCGGTATACTGATACCTCCCCTGAGGGGTGTAGCGCATCGACCCCTCCAGACCACCGATGAGGAGGCCTTGGGTCTTTACAGTTCGGTTGTCGATATCGAGGCAGCCCCCTGGGTTGCTTTTCTTCTCACCGGAGTAGGTATGTTCGATCTGGGGGCTATGGTTGCCCTGGACATAAAGGAGAGGCACATTAAGAAGGGTGACTATGTACTCCAGATAATAGAAGGGAAGGTCGCCGCAACTCAAGACCAGATCCACGTTGCCGAAGCGGTCCTTCAATTCGGGACTATAAATGATCTCCTCTATCTTGTCGCTAATGGCCAAGATCTTCACGCTCCCGCTCCCTGCCTCAACTGCTCTAGCAGCCAGGCCACGCGTTGGGGGATCCATCGTTTCAGTTCCGGCCAGGGGAGAAGAATATCCCGGCTGATGACGAACCTCTGGGTGAACTCATAACTGGGGAGAAAAACCCGAGCCTTGAGATAAGCCTCAGCCAGGGCATCCTTCTCAGGCGTCTTTTCCAGAGCCCCTTCGAAGATGGGGGTCACCATCAAGCCCGCTGCCCCGGCACGCTCCTGGTAATGGCGCTCATTATGTGGCCGCTGAATCTCAAACACCTCCGGTGAGGGGGAGAGAGCGTGCTTGCCCGGCTCGGAGTAGAAGACGACATGGGTGCCGTCCAACAACAGATCCCTGGTGCCGAAGCAGCCACCATGCCAGCTGAACTCGCTGTACAATACCTTTTCCCCTTCATCGAGGTAGACCCATACGTGTTCCAACTCATAGAGGTGCCCGATGTCCCAGTCCCACCAGATGGCGTACTCGATCGCTTTAGCAGCCAGTGGCCGACCCACTGGGGCCAGGCCGATGCAGCGAGGGAACGACGGCGAATACCCATCCCTCTCGAAGATGGTGTAGCCCACAGCCACAGGCAAGAAGGGCTCTTTTTGGTCAAGGAGAAGATGAGGAGCATACCGCTCGGCCAGGTCCAACCCTGGCCACTCCTGGCGAACCGATGGCAGATGGGCTCCGGTCTCAGCCCTGCTCACCCTTCCCAATTGGCGCCCTCTCCATCATGAGATGATGATGCTGATAGCAGATCTGGTCGATCGCTGCATATGCCCTCTATGGGGTACTTCAATATCTCTCGAATCTCTTCTGGGTGCTCCTCATGCCAGATGATGATACCCAAGCCCTGTTCGTGTATCTTTGCCACCAGTTCGGGGGTGAGCAGCTTGTGGGGGGTCGGTGATCGTCCTTCCCAGCAGAAGTGTATGTAGTCCGCTCCAGCCGCTCGGGCTATCTCGACGAAATCCTCACTCGTTTGGCCGACCAGGACCGAGGCGGGTATCTCTGGGGCTAGTTCTTTCACCTGCTTCAGCAGAGCATGATCGAAGGAGCAAATGATCGCCTCTCCCTCGAACCCATTGGCGCGTATGGTCTCCACCACAGGGCCAGGAGTGGCCTGGTCTTTGAGTTCGATATATAACCCACACTTGCCTCGAGCGAAGTCGATAGCCTCTTGAAGGGTGGGGATCCTCTCTCCCTGGCCAGCATCCAACTCCTTCAACTCCAGGAGCGTTTTATCCTTAACATAGCCCGTGCCGTTGGTCGTCCTCTCCAGCGAGGCATCGTGGATGATGACCGGCAGGCCATCTTTGCTCAGGTGCACATCCACCTCGATCATATCGGCCCCAAGGTCAACCGCCTTTTGGAAGGCCCGCAGGGTATTCTCGGGCTCCGAGGCGGAGGCGCCACGATGAGCGATCTTCAGATATCCTCTCTTACCCCTTCGGGCTGGGCGGCTCTTCAAGGGCTACCTCAATCACAAAGAGACGCGACAGCGGAATCGAGTGTGAGGATGTGACCGATGGGAGGGCTCCCTACTGCCACGGATTCAGTCAGTCCAGAGCAACGATTGCTCCGTCTCCGGATCGAAGAACTGCACCTTGGGGGCATCGAAATTGAGTTTGACCGGGTCGCCGATCTTGAGATGCAGCGTGGGGTCGGCCAGCACGTAGACGCTGGCCCCGCCGATGCGCACATCAATCAGGTCATCGCGGCCCAGCGGTTCGACAACGTAGATCTCACCAGCGATGCCCTCATCTGCGAGGGTCATATCTTCGGGGCGGATGCCCATGATGACGCTCCCCTTACCGACGGCCTTCTCGCCCTGATCGGAAGGTACAATCAGGTCGAAGCCTTCGCGGCGGGCGTGATAGTCGCCGTCTTCACGGACAACTTCCACGTCCACGAAGTTCATCGGCGGGTTGCCCACAAAGGCGGCCACGAAGAAGGTGCGCGGCTGGTCGTACAGTTCATCCGGCGGGCTGTAGGCTTGCAACTTACCCTCTTTCATAACGGCGATGCGGTCAGCCATGGTCATAGCCTCCACCTGGTCGTGGGTGACGTAGATGGAGGTGATGCCCAGCTCCATCTGGAGGCGCTTGATCTCGCCGCGCATGGAGAGGCGCAGGCGGGCGTCCAGGTTGCTGAGCGGCTCGTCGAACATCAGCAGGTTCGGCTCCTTGACCAGCGCCCGCCCCAGGGCCACCCGCTGCTGCTGGCCACCGGAGAGTTGGGCTGGCTTGCGGTCCATTAGGTGTCCGATGCCCATCATATCAGCGACGCGCTGCGCTCGCTCCTTCATCTCCTCTTTCGGGACTTTCTTGAGCTTGAGGGGGTAACTGATGTTCTGGAGGACGGTCATATGGGGGTAGAGGGCATAACTCTGAAAGACCATGCCCACGTTGCGGTCTTTGGGCGCCAGGTGGTTCACCACTCTGTCGTCGAACTTGATGTAGCCTTCGGTCGGCTTGTAGATGCCGGCCACCATCAGCAGGGTCGTCGTCTTGCCGCAGCCAGATGGGCCCAGAAAGGCCACAAACTCGCCGTCGTCGATCTCCAGATTGATGTGGTCGGCGCCAACGACCGATCCCCAACGCTTGGTTAGATTCTCCAGTTGAACTTTCATCTCGGTTCCCCTTTCGGACTATTCACCAACTATGCGCCCCCCTTGGCCCCGCCGGCGTAGATGCTCAGCAAGAGGTCCTGGGTGAAGAGGAAGAAGATAGCCACCGGGATGAGCTGAAAGAGTCCCACCGCTGTGACCGTCCCCCACTGGACGGCCACCGTGTCACCCTGGAAGTTCTCCAAATAGACGGACAGGGTAGCCTGTTGTCCAGCGCCGATAGTGAAAGTCTTGGGAATGAGCCAGGCGTTCCAGCCGGAGATGAAGGCGAAGATGGCCAGCGCCGCGATGCCTGGCTTGATGGTAGGTATGATGATCTCCCACCAGACCCGCAGACGGGAGGCGCCGTCAATCAGGGCCGCCCGTTCCATGTCCCAGGAGACGTTGTCGAAGAACCCTTTCATCAGCCAGATACCGAACGGCAGTTCGAAGCCGATCATCACCAGGCCGACACCCAGGACCGTGTTGTACAGTTTGAGGGTGCGCAACACGAAGTAGATGCCGATGAGCAAGGTCACGCTGGGGAAGGCGTGCAGGATCAGCGTCAGCGAGAGAAACGACTTGCGCCCCGGGAAGTTCAAGCGCGAAAGCGCATAGCCAGCCAGCGACGAAACCAGGACCACAGCGATGGTCATGGATATGGCGACCAGAAAGGTATTGAGGGTCACGCGCCAGATGCTGGGATAGCCGCGGCCGAAGGGGGTCTCTCGCAGGAAGCTCCAGTTCTCCAGAGCCAGACCGCCCACCGGCAATAGCCCCTCCGTGCGGGCCGAGAAGGAATTGAGCACGAGCCAGAAATAGCCCACGACGATGGGCAGGACGGTGATGACCAGGAGCGCATAGGGGATGGCTGGTCCGATCCTTTGCCGCAGTGTCATCTCCTCCCTCCTTTCGCGCTACAGCAGATCGATCCTGGGCTCCTGCACCAGTTCATCGAACTTGAACACGCGCATGTAGATGCTGGCCGCAGCCACGCCGATGATCACCAGGATCACCGCCCAGGCCGCGCCGTAGCCCCACTGGTTGTTGCCGAAGTAGTTGGACAGCGCCCGGTGGTAGGCCGTCAGCGCCCACACCTCGGTGCGATACAGGCCTGGCCCACCGTCGGTGAGGAGCAAGATCTGCTCGAATGAAGTGAGGAGCGAGAGCGTCTGGTAGGTGATCACGAACAGGATCGGCCATTTGATCATGGGCAGGATGACGTGGCGGATGGTCTGCCATATAGAAGCACCGTCCACCTTGGAGGCCATCATGTAGTCCCTGGGAATGGCCTCGATGGCCGAGGTGAAGATCACCATGCCGAACGAAGCGCCGATCATCCCATTGGCCAGGATGACGAAGACCCAGGGCCAGGCCTGGACTAAGTCGCCCCCTGTCCCTATCCCCAGAGGAACCAGCAACTGGTTG
>JAUVHF010000003.1 GCA_030593425.1 Anaerolineales bacterium | reverse complement strand
GGTACTGGACGCCCTCTTGCAGTCGGTTCAGGGCGATGATGACCGCCTCTGGTGCATCCTGGGCAGAAGCGTGGCTGATGATCTTCTGCTTGTCGGCTGGTAATGTGAGCCCCTCCAAAGCCTCAAAGACATCTCTAGAGCAGTAGATAGCCATAATCTACCTCCTTTAAGAGGACAAGTAGCTCTTTTCCATGCGGTGATGTTCATATTTCATCACAATTGTTCTCTCCTGTCAAGGCTTGGTCCTTTCGTTGCTTTTTCTTACCTTCTCTGATATATAGATTGCGTTGTGGAGTGTAGAAGATTTTGGTTTTTGAGAAGATGTTCCCGCTCAAGGAGATCGATGACGAGATAAGGGCCATCCGAGACGATCATCTCTCGGGAGCCCGAGAGTTGGCCCAAAAAGGGGCACATGTTCTCGTCACTCTAGCCGAGGGGAGCAAGGCGGTCAGCGGGGAGGAGTTCCAAAGCGAACTCCTAAGAACGGGCCGGGCTCTCATTAAGGCCCAGCCCTCCATGGCCCCTCTGGTGAACTTGGTGAATAGGAGCCTCTTTGCCCTACAAGAGGAGATCGATCTGGAGGGGGCCAAAAGGGCCCTGGTAACCACAGCCCAGGGGTATGCCAACCATCTGCAGAGGAGCGTAGAACGGATAGCCCAGCTGGCCTTTCCTCTCATCTCTCATGGGCTCGTTTTGACCCATTCTTTTAGTTCGACCGTGCTAGCCGCACTTTTGCACGCAAAGCAGGAAGGACAAACGTTTGCCGTTCTTTGCACCGAGTCTCGGCCTCAATATGAAGGCCGAGCGCTGGCTGAGAGGCTCGCCCAAGCGGGGGTGGAGACCCGACTGGTGGTCGACGCCCTCGCCCCCAGCATGATAACGGATGCAGAGGTCGTCTTAGTGGGAGCAGATAGCCTATCAATCGAAGGGTTGGTCAACAAAATAGGCACCTACCCCTTGGCTCTCGCCGCTAGAGCCCATAAGATGCCCTTCTATGCCCTCTGCGGGACGGAGAAGTTCCTGCCTGCGGACTACACCCTGCCCGAAGAAAGTCCTAAGGATCCCCAAGGGGTCTGGCCCGATCATCCTAAGGGGGTTGAAGTCATGAATCGATATTTCGATCTCACACCTTTGGAGTATCTCACTGGCATAGTGACCGGGGAGGGGGTGCTAAGCCCCACCGAAGTGAGAGGAATCATAAGCAAGAGGAGGCTGCATCCATGGTTGAGGTAGAGGTCATCGCCATCGGAAATGAACTCTTGTTGGGTGACGTCCTGGATACTAACAGTAACAGGCTTTGCCAACGGGTCACCGGACTGGGCGGGAGGGTGAGAAGGGTCGTTGTGGTAGGCGATGACCGGAAGGCCATTGCCCCAGAGATCCAAGGTGCCCTGGAGCGCAAAAGCGACCTCATCATCACCACCGGCGGCCTGGGACCCACCGCCGATGACATCACCCTGAAGGCCGTAGCGGAGGCTACTGACCATCCCCTAGGAGTGAATCTAGAAGCCTTGAAGATGGTGAAACGCCGATACGAAGAGGTGGCCCAGGAGGGCTACGTAGCCGATAGCACCCTTACCCCCTCTCGCCGCAAGATGGCCCATCTCCCCCAAGGGGCCACGCCCGTCTTTAACCCTGTGGGCACGGCTCCGGCCTGCACCCTCCGCGTAGAGGATACCATGCTCATCTCCCTTCCCGGGGTGCCTGAGGAACTGATAGGCATTTGGGAGGGGCCGCTGCAGCCTCTCTTGCGGGAGATATTTGGGGAGGGTTATTATCAGGAGAAGATGGTCTTTGTAGATTGTAAAGATGAGTCGCTCCTGGCCCCAATCCTGAAGAAGATAACAGGGGCTCACCCCCAGGTATATATCAAGTCCAGGGCCAAGGTGTTCGGCCCAGAGGTGAAGATCAAAGTCACCCTTTCCTCTGCCGGAAGGGATAGGGACGAGGTCGAGGGGGCCATAAACGAAGCCTTGAAGGATCTGACGAGGAGTTTGGGTTCATCAGGTCTTGCGGTGGAGACGATCGAGGAGCCATAAGAGGAGGAACCATGAGCGAAGTCGTCATCTTGGTCACCAACAGCGGGCTGGGGGTGGCTGAAAAGGGGTTTAGGGAGAAGATGATGGGCGTTTTCCTCAGCACTCTGACTACCTTCCCTGAGTTGCCAGGCAAGATCCTCTTCTATACGGAAGGGGTTAAACTGGTGGTGGAAGGGTCGCCGGTTATCGGCGAGTTAGAGGCTTTGGAGGAGAAGGGCGTCCACCTCATCACCTGTGGCACCTGCCTGGACTACTTCGGACTCAAAGACCAACTGGTCGTGGGAGAGGTGGGAGGGATGGCAGCCATCTTAGAGGCGATGATGGGGGCGGAGAAGGTGCTAAGCGTCTGATGAGGTATGCCTAACGTCACGCATGTTTGTAAAGGGCGAAGCATTGGGGAGAGCGAAGCCGAACTGGAAGTAGGGCAGGTTTCCATACCTGCCCTACCTAATTCAGCCCGAAGCGGCAACCCGCCGTTAGCCGACCTGAAGGGGGCGCAGAGTTCACCCATCTCTGCACCCCCTCTCTCTACGCACCACTGCCCGGCTTGGTGTACCTTAGCCCAAGCCCCTCTGATGGTTGGCGCGGCCTACATCCCCGGCATCTGCATCCATCTCAAGCGTGTCGTCGAGGCGCCATCGTGGCAGACAGCCATCTCTACCACCTGGCAACCGGTCGGGCGATTGCAGGCTAAGCCGAGGCGCTTTCCTTAAACCGGACCGCGCGTGATTGCGGTTTCGTCCTCCATCATGTCGAACTGCTTCACACTCATATCGCTGAGGGCGGGGTGACTGGTCACCCCAGCCGCGAGCGGTCCTGTGAGGAAGGCCTGCAACGAAGAGTCGTCGTCGAAGAGCATGATCCCCCCCGCCTCGCTCTCCGCTTCGTTCATAAGCCAGATCTTCCAGCGGAGACCGGTGACAGCCGCGAAGTCGCCGGCAAGGGGAGATACAGCCTGCTCGTACTCGGCCCTTGAAACGTTAAACTTGTAATTGATCTGCAGAATCCTTCCAGCCATGATTGTCCCTCCTTCGAACTGAATGGTGGTGGATCCATCGATCGCGCCCAGGTAAACTCAGTACGTGTCGATTGGACCAGTTGGTATTGACTTGTTCGATTATCACCTCCCTTCCACCTGTGCTAGGCCTCCGGGTGCAAGGGCGGAGTGAATTTCGTCTAACGGGCCGAAAGCCGACGACCATCGCATATTCTTAGTGTAGCACAATTTGGCGCCCAGTCAACTCCGTGTATGACGAAATAGTAGGTCGGATTTCCATATCCGACCTACCTACGACAGGTATGCCCTGCCTAATTCAGGCTAAAACAGAGGCTATGCCTAGTCCATCCCTCCCAATATGCTCAGGAGGATCTCCCCTATCGACCGCAGGACGTTTACGTAGAAGTTCCCCCCCAGGTCGCGGAATATCTCGAAGGGGAGGCCCGGGGCCCCGAAGAAAGGCCGGAGCGTCCAGGCCATCTGGGTCCCCACGAAGCCGTAGACCACGATCCAGGCCCAAAGAGCCAAAGATCTGACCCTCGTTCCCTCGCCACTCTCCACGTGGCGCATCCCCTGCCAGAGGAAACTGAGGCCGGAGAAGCCGGTAAGGGTGAGGATAGCCACATTCAAGAGTTTGAAGAACTGGTAATGGGGAGCGGTGAGCCAGAAGAAGAGGGCGATGGGGGCGAAGGAGAGGGTGAGGACCGCGGTGACCGCTATGGCGGTGAGGATGAGGGCCAGGGTTTGGGAGAGGCTCAATCGGGAGCCGAAGAGGAGGTTGAAGAAGTAGAGGGTGGGGAGGCATATCACCAAGGTGATGAGGAAGAGGACCGGGAGTTTCACCGCCGAAGAGATCGCCTGGAGCAGGCTATTGGAGAAGCCCATCACCGCCCCATAGATGGCGAAGAAGATGACGGAACTTACGAGCATGCCCTGTATCTTTCGGGGGACCCCATCGCTGTTCCCTATCTCGTCGAAGAACCCTCTTCGGTCGCGCAAGATGCGTTCGATGACATAGAAAGCCTCCATCTTTCCTCCTCGAGATTGAACGACAGTCCCTCGTGCTAGAACTAGCCTCTCGCTAGCCTTCCAACCTCTCCCCTCCCAGGCTCTTGAATAGTTGGGTGAAAACCAGAACTCCAAATACCATTATGCTAAACAGAATCATCCCGTATTCCGCATATAGGTTTGGCTCACCTTTCAAGATGTCGTGTAGTGCTGCCCAGTCAAGGGCGAGCAAAAGCGCTACCATACCAATCAATAGAACGGTTTTCATTCTATCTTCTCTCTCATCCGTGTTTACAACAATTAGTATAAGGAAACGAGCAGATTTCGCCCAACCTACATTTGGGCGATGGCTATGAGGCTGAAGAAGGCCCAAGCCGCATATCCATACCGCCAGCGGCGCATAGTGAGGCCTGGGATGAGCAAGGCCAGAAGCGCCAGGGAGATGGTGATGGCCGGAGTGGAATTGCCCTGCCAACTACCTACTCTCTCCAAGAAGGGCAGGATGACCCACTTGAAGGCCATGGTCAGGGCCACGGGGAGGAGAGCGGCCAGGACGGCCTGATTGGCCGACTCGACATATACCTGGCGCATCATCTTGGCCACTTTTTCTGCCTCGCCGAAACGGGCAATAGCCAAGGCTATGCTCTCCTCTGGGCTGTACCCTTTCTGGTGGAAGTCCGCTGCCGACTCCACCAGGTGGGAGCGGATCTCCTGAAGGATTTTCTCCTTGGCCCCCCTGTCTAGATGTAGTTGGCGTTCTAAGTATGAAAGGTACTCTTCTAGGGATGGCATCTTTGCCTCCGGATTCTGTCTCAGGTGGAGGCCGGCTCAGCCTCCTGGCCTAGTATCTTGAGCAACCGCTGCGAGAAGGTCGTCCACTCCGCAGCGGATTTCTCAAGTGTCTTTCTGCCTTCTGGGGTGATGGCATAGTATTTCCTTGATGGCCCCTTCTCCACCACTTGCCACTCCCCTTTCACCAGACCTTCTTTCTCCATGCGGTGAAGGAGAGGGTAAAGGGTTCCCTCCTTAAAGTCGAAGTAGCCCTCGCTCCGGTGCTCTAACTCCTTGGCTATCTGGTAGCCATACATCGGCTCCTCGGCCAGGAGGCTGAGAACGAGGACTTGGGTGCTGCCCCTTCTTAGATCGGTCATCACTGTATACCTAGATTATCTATATACATAGATATTATACTACCTTTTCGGGAATCTGTCAAGGGTTGCTGGGATGGAGGAACGGTGTTATACTCTCTCCCAATAACGGGATCTCAAAGAGGTAACTCTATGATCATCATCGGCATCCTCTATCTCCTTTGTGCGGTCTTTCTGGCCCTATACGGCTTCAACACCTTCGTCCTCATCTACCTCTATCTTCGCCACCGTAACGAGACCCCGCCTCTTCCTCCTCTTGACGAGTGGCCCCCGGTGACGGTGCAGTTGCCCATCTTCAACGAGGTCTATGTAGTAGGCCGGCTGATAGACGCCGTGGCTCATCTCACCTACCCCCGCGAGAGGCTTCAGATCCAGGTTCTCGACGACTCCACCGATGAGACGACAACCCTGGCCCGAAGAAAGGTGCAAGGGTACCGGAGCCAGGGGATAGATATCGAACTCGTCCATCGTCATGAGCGGGTGGATTTCAAAGCCGGCGCTCTGAGGGAGGGGCTCAAAAGCGCGAAGGGAAGGTTCATCGTTCTCTTCGATGCCGATTTTGTGCCCCCGTCCGACTTCCTCCTGAATACTATCCCCTATTTTGGGGCTCGACCCCGCTTGGGGTTCATTCAAACCCGGTGGGGACATATAAACGGTTCTTACTCTTCCCTGACCCAGGCTCAAGCCATCGCCTTGGATGGCCACTTCGTGGTGGAACAGACGGCCCGTCAACGCTCCGGTCTCTTCATGAACTTCAACGGCACCGCTGGGGTATGGAGGCGAAGGTGCATCGAGGAGGCTGGTGGCTGGCAGGGAGATACCCTCTCCGAGGATATGGACCTAAGTTATAGGGCCCAACTTAAGGGCTGGGAGTGTCTATACCTCCCTCATGTCGTCGCTCCGGCGGAGATCCCGCCCCAGATCCACGCTTTCAAGCGACAGCAGTACCGGTGGGCCAAGGGCTCCATCCAATGTGCCCTCAAACTGGGACCCACTCTTTTGACCGCCTCGGCGCCCCTCTTCAAGCGGCTGCAGGGGCTTATCCATCTCACGAACTACCTGGTCCACCCTCTGATGACTTTGCTTCTCCTCCTCTCTCTGCCCCTTCTTCTCTTAGGCCGCCCCTTTAACTTACATCTCACCTTCATCAGCCTGGCTAGCCTGGGCCCTCCGGCTCTCTACCTCATCGCGCAAAGGGCTCTATATCCCGACTGGCGGCGGCGGTTCGCGCGCTTCCCCTTCCTCGTCCTTGTGGGGACGGGGATCGCCCTGAACAACACGAAAGCGATCTGGGAGGCGGTTATAGGGAAGGGGAGCGACTTCGGGCGCACGCCCAAGTTCCGAGTGGAGGAAAGGGAAGACCGATGGAAGGGGAAGCGGTATGCTTTGCCCTTGAATGGCGTGACCGTGGGGGAGGCGCTTCTCGCTCTATATGCCCTGGCGGCGGTGGTCGTTGCCGCGCAACGGGGTAGTTACTACGCTGTCCCCTTCCTCCTCCTTTACGGGCTAGGCTTCGGATACGTGGCCTTTTTGACCATCTTGCATTCACGACCTAGGATAAAGGAAAGAAAGCGTAGGAAGAAGCCCGCCTTCAAGGCTCCTTCCGTTCCCAAAGTCCTCTCAGAGTAGGTATTTACGCCTATGCCTTAGGGGTTTGCCTTCACAAAGGAGGCGTAGAATGAAAGCCGATAAGCCTCGCATCCCACCGGGGCAGGTGGTAACCAGTAAATTTCCAGTCCTCCATGTAGGGCCCATCCCCCCCTTCGACCCCCAAAGGTGGGATTTTCGGATCTTCGGCTTGGTGGAGGAAGAGGTGGTCCTCTCCTACCAGGAGTTCATGAGCCTGCCGAAAGTGGAGATAGTATCCGATTTCCATTGCGTCACCCGTTGGAGCGGGCTGGGCTACATCTGGGAGGGGGTAAGTTTCCAGGAACTAATAAAGCATATAAGGCCCAGGCCTGAAGCCAGGTACGTCATGGTTCACTCGGATGGCGGCTATTCCACTAACCTGCCTCTCCAAGCCCTCCTCGACGATGATGTGCTTTTCGCTTATGGCCACGATGGCCGGGATCTGACCCCGGAGCATGGCTGGCCCCTCCGGCTGGTAGTGCCCAAAAGGTACGCCTGGAAGAGTGCCAAATGGGTGCGAGGGCTGGAGTTCATGGAACACGACCGGCCCGGCTACTGGGAGCAGCGGGGTTACCACAACGATGGCGATCCCTGGAAAGAGGAGAGGTACTCAAACTAACGTTTGTAAGGCTGCAAAAAGAGGCCAAACCACAGGTTGGCCTCTTTTCTTGTCTACTTCTTCGACGCCTCTTCAGCCCGAGGGTAGATCACCTCGCCGCGATATTTGGTCTTAAGCCACGACCTCGATCTTATCGCCTTCTATCACCTCCCCTATGACCCAGTGCTCCTCGCCTCGCTTGGTGAGGAGTTCTTGTAAGCGGGTCAAGCGGTCGGGAGGTAGGGCGATAAGCAGGCCCCCCGAGGTCTCGGGGCAGAAGAGGAGATCTACCATCTCCTCCGAGAGCCCCTCTGGAAGCACGGCTCTATCGTTTTCCAAGATATAGTGGCGGTTGCGCACCAACCCTCCGGGGATGAACCCCCGGGCTGCATAATCTAGGGCTCCAGGGAGGAGAGGAAGAGCGCTCGCCGAAATCCTCAAACCAACCTTGCTCCGCTTGGCCATCTCCCAGGCGTGGCCCAGGAGAGCGAAGCCGGTTATGTCGGTGCAGGCATGAACTCCCACCTCCTGCATAGCCTGGGCCGCGGCTCGGTTCAGCCTGAGCATGCTCTTTACCGCTCCCTCTACATGCTCTGGCTCTGCCTCCTGGGCCCTCAGGGCGGTGGTGATCAACCCCACCCCCAAGGGCTTGGTGAGGATGAGGCTATCCCCTACCTGGGCCCCGGCTCTAGTGACCACGCTATCAGGGTGGACTATCCCCGTGACGCAGAGGCCGTATTTGGGCTCTTCATCGGTCAAGGTATGCCCCCCAGCCACCACGCCGCCAGCCTCGGCCACCTTCTCCGCCCCTCCCCGCAAGATCTCGTTTATGACCTCCACAGGCAGGGTCTCGGGAAAGGCGGCTACATTGAGAGCCAGAAGCACCTCGCCACCCATGGCGTAGACGTCGCTCATGGCGTTGGCCGCGGCGATGGCTCCATAGTCGTAGGGGTCATCGACCACCGGAGGGAAGAAGTCCACCGTCTGGATGATCGCCTGTTCCCGGGAGATGCGGTAGACGGCGGCATCGTCACCCCCCTCCAAACCGACGATGAGGTCGGGGTGGATATATTCACTTAAGGGTATGAGAATCTTCTCTAGGTCGCCCGGACCCATCTTGGCCGCTCAACCGGCGCAAGAGGCCAGAGCGGTTAACCTTATTTCCTCGCGGGTCAACGCTTTTCTCCTATGCTCATTCTGTGCGTCAGATGGTAATCACGGCGGATATTATAGCCCATCGGGGAGGATAGGGCAAAAGTGGGCCGGTGGTATTATGTAGGGGAGGCCCTTGCTTGTCCTGACACAAGGAAGGCGACCTCCCAAAAGAAGCACGGAGGGGCCCTCCACTGGACGTTTTGGCTGACTAAACGGAAGCCATGCCAAAGTCAGCCGCTGTCGGCTGACCGTCAGCTATCAGGGTGTCAACGTATCGATGTATCGATCTCAAAGGGTCCCCCCTTCCCGGTCGACCAGGTGCATCGGCCGCCCCCATGGGTGACCATCCTCGCCGTTGGTCACCAAGAGAGGAAACTTGACCGAATCCACGATTCTCCAAAACCGCTCAGTCATCGTGTAATCCCTCCCCTCCGACTGAAGGCGGCGCTCCCCGTTCAGCGTGGAGGGCTTCGAAGCGCGCGATGGAGAAAGTGCACACGACCGCATCGAGAAACGACGACCGGACGAGTAGGACCGGAAGGGCTTTCGAGCGCAGGAGGACGCGCACCGCCGGAGCAAGACCACCGCCAGCAAGCTCTAGGCGACCAACCTCATCGACAAACACGACCTGCGCGGTGGCAGCCGCCCGTTCGATCGCGCTGCGGGCGACCGCAAGTCCCTCTTCAGCGACGAAGAACCTGCCTACCGCCAGCCCCGGCGGCTCGAGGCGGGCGAACGGCCGCTGCATACCGCTTGCCAGATCACAGACCGTGTAGCCGACCGTCTCACCATCCTGAATGATCCGGGGGGAGAGAATCCCGCCTACGGAAAAGCCCCGTTCCTTGAGAGCCGCAGCGAGCTGCTCGCTTGTGCGGGTTTTGCCAGCGCCGATCCCACCGCTAATGATGACGCAGGAGCGCTTCCCTTTCCCCTCTAGATGAACCAGGAGGCGAGAAAGAAGATCACCAGGCATAGAGCAGTCCCTGCGAGGAGAAACGCGGGGCGATACGCTCGCGCGCGTAGCGGGGCGGATCCAACGGCGAGCGCACCGACCCCACCAGCCAACGCCGAGTAGGGAACCGAGACGCTCAAGAAACTTGCGATCCCTGACGCGGAGAGGGCCCAGGAAGGAAACTTCGTCCCCAACTCCTGGAGCACCGTAAGAGGCGGATAGATCCACAGGCCGGGACCGCGCACCAACCCGACGAACAACAGCGATTGCAGGGCCCCTGCCCCTGCCCCAATGAGCCCGAAACGAAGCGGAACGGCCACAGGCCGGCGCTGTAGGACACCGGCGACCAGCGCGAACGCGGCCCCCTGCGCGAGGATGGCGAAGGCGGGGTTCATCACCACAGGAGCGGAAACGGGAAGGGCGAACACGACGGCGGAGAAGAGCTTGAGTGGCGCGGCAATCAGGGCCATCCCCAGAGGAATCCAAGGCTTTCCCGTCCGCCGGACAGCATAGGCCATCAGCCCCACCGCCAATGCAATCATCACCTTCCCCGGATACCTTGGAGGCAGCAAATGGTGGAGAAGTCCACCGAACAGCGCCTCCACAGCGCCCCACAGCACCCCGAACCAGAGAAGGGTGAGTAGAAGGATCCCCGCCTCGCTCCGCTTTACCGACAGCCTTCTCATCGTGCATCACCCCCCAAGCGCCTTGTTCCACTCAGTATAGTCGACATCTATTCACCTCCACCATTGCGATCTTTGAGATTGGCCCATGTTGAAGAAATCGATCAGAAGCATCGGAAGTAGTCCACCGAGGAGCGAACCGGAGATAATTCCTATCAAGAGAAGGACCGGCAGAGCATCCAATCTGACTCATCCTTTACTACCAGGAAAGATCACCAGCCAATAATAACACATGAGGGCAACATTTCCCAGGGCTCCCGCAAGGGGTAACGAGATCTGAGACCTGGGGACGAACCTATTTATAGTTTCGAGGACAAGGCCACATATAAAGGATACCCAGAGGGGGTAAGAGGATAGATGCACCGACGGCTGGAGACGCTTTCCCCGCGATCAATAGGCACGAGGCCACAGCCCCAACCGTAGCCGAGATCATTCTCCACCTATCACCGCCCCAGAGCCTTCCCAGATGAAGGACAAGACAGATGATCGGACCGTATATTAGTCCGATTCCGGCACCAGGGCGGGGTAGATGCAGTACCTGGTGCGAAAGGGTCGAGACCGCAGGCTGAGGAAAGATGAAGGCTATCAATAGCAGACCAAGAACACCAATCAACACGCCTCTAAGCAACTCATACCGGCTCTCTGTTGGGGACCTCTTCTCTTCCTGCAGACTAGCCTCCTACAGCCTATCTTGCTGGGACGATTGCCTCGTTGAGGATAGGAGACTTAGAGGGATACGTACCAAGGGTATTCCCTTCCCCAAAGTGCACTATTGGACGATCGTTACCACCACATCATCGGTGGCTATATCACCCTCATCATCTGTGGCCTGCAGCCGAATGATCCATTGCCCCAGATCCACTTCCCTGGCTATCCAGGGGCTGGTCCAGACCGGCTCTTGGTTTCCCTCTACGAGCATCTCTCCCCGCCGCTCCTCTCGCCCTTCTGGGGTCCCTACGATCTGCCAATCGTAGTTGACTATCCTCCCCCTATCAGGATCATAGGAGAGGGAGCCATCGAGGAGCATCGGCTGGCCTATATATATGGTCACATCGGGCCCCGCGTTGGCCACGGGAGGGACTTTGGTCGCCAGGCTGCAACCTGCTAGCAGTAGGGTAAATAGTAAGAGATACCAGTTTCTCATCACACCCTAGGGGCAATTATATGGATTATCCGCTTCCTCGCAAGGTCGAAGAAAAAAGATCGCTTTCGGATAGAGGTGGTACTCCAGAGGTCTAGGCTCCTCCTTCCGCCAGACGCACCCCGACCCTCTTCATCCACCACCTCACCGAGCCTAAGACCACCACCCAATACCCGAGGTAACTCGACACCTCCAAAAGTGAGGGGTTGCCGTTGTAGCCGAGTAGAGCCTTCAGGATGGAGCCCAGCGTGGACTTCTCGTTAAGGATGTGGTTGATGTCCCAGACGTGCTCGACCATCACCGGTATCAGCCCTGCCTCTTGAAACTCGTGCACCCCATGGGCCAGAAGCCCGGCGGCGAAGAGGAGGAGTAGTACGCTGGTGGCATCGAAGAAGCGCTTAACATCGAGGCGAACCGCCGTGGCGAAGATCAGGTAGCCAACCAGGAGGGCCACGCCTAAACCCAGGAGTCCCCCCCAGAGGGTGTTGGCGGCGGCAGAGACAAAGGCAGCGGCGGAGAGGAAGAGGGCTGTCTCCACACCTTCGCGGAAGACGGTAATGAAAGCGAGGCCAAAGAGAGCCCAATTTTGTCCCGCGGTGACCGCCACCTGGACATCTCGCTCCAAGGCGACCTTGATATGCCGTCCCTGATACCGCATCCAGAAGATCATCCAGGTGAGGACGCCGACGGCCAAAAACATCGTCACCCCCTCAAAGATCTCCTCGGCGCGGCCTGTGAACTGGGCACCGATGGCCTGGAGCCCTAGAGCCACCCCCAGACTGGCAATGGCAGCGGCGATGACGCCTCCCCATAGGTAGCCCTGCCGATCCAGGCGACCGATCTTCTTCAGGTAGCCCAGGACGATGCCTACGATCAAGGCTGCCTCTAACCCCTCGCGAAAGGTAATCAAACTGGCGGCTAACATTCTCCCCTTCTCCTTTCTATTTATTGCTATCGCCACGCATTTGCGCAAGCACAGGTCAAAAAAATTGCCCAATATTTATCGCAATTGCTTTGCATTATTATATATCACTTCTCCCTTCCTGTCAACTCCTCTGGCGGCATCGCTTACAGTATCCTTTAAGATCGATGTGGGCTCCTGTCACCTCAAAGTCGTGGTCGCTTTTCACCTGGGCCTTGATGTGGTCGGTGAGAGGGCTCTCGAACTCGATGATCTCCCCACAACCCAGGCAGATGAGATGGTAATGTTCCGCTCCCCTCCCCTTGATCTCATAATGATGATGTTCCTCATCGAAATGCAACTCTTCGATGAGATCCAACTCCTTGAGGAGGCTCAAGGTGCGGTAGACCGTGGAGAGGCTGATACGTGGCTCCCTTTTCTTGGCCAGAAGGTAGAGTTCATCGGCGTCCAGGTGCCCCCCATGCTCCTGCATAACCTCGAAAAGGAGCAACCTCTGGGGGGTGACCCGCTTCCCCTGGGAACGAAGTAGCCTTCTGGCCTCCTTTAACCCCTCGGTTGACATCTTCCCCCGTCTTTTTGCGACTCATTTGCAATTATATATTACCATACTACTAAGGGGGTGTCAACCGCTCTGCCAGCCTAGGCACCACCTCGTAGAGGTCTCCCACTATCCCGTAATCGGCTATCTTGAAGATGGGAGCCTGAGGGTCATTATTGATGGCCACTATGATCTTCGAACCCAAGATCCCCACCGTGTGTTGGATCTGGCCGGAGATGCCGATGCCCACGTAGAGTCTGGGGTTACACTTCTTTCCGGAGAGGCCCACTATCCGCTCCTCAGAGAGCCAGCCGAAATCGGAGGCCAGCGTTTTGGTGCAGCCCACCTCGGCCCCCAGGGCCTGGGCCAGTTCCCAGATCATCTCTAGGTCCTCTTCGGCACCCAACCCTCGGCCTATGCAGACCAGGACCTCGGCTTCCTCGACATTTACCGCCTCCCCCTCCTTAGGCCGCCTCTCCACCACCCGAACCCGAGGTTCGGGGAGTTCTAGGTCTAGGTGCACGGTTTGGCCCTCCCCGTCCTCTAGGGGGAACGCTTCGAAGGTCTTGGGCATCACGGCGATGACCTTCCTCTCCGTCTTGATGACCTCTGAGGCCACGGTGTTGCCCCCCAAAGCGTAGCGGTCGGCCACCAGGCCGTCCCCCTCCAGACGGAGGCCTATGACGTCGGTGATGCAGCCCGCTCCTAATTTTTGGGCCACCCGGGAGGCCAACTCCTTCCCCCTCTTGGTCGAACCCAAGAGGAGGATCTGGGCCCCTCCCTCCTCCGCCACCCTTTGCAACGCCTGGGCGTAGGTCTCCACATAGAAGTCGACCCAGAGAGCGCTCTCCCCCAGGTAGACCTTCTCCGCCCCGTAGGAGAAGTATTGGCTTGATCTCCCCTCTACCTCTTGGCCCAGGAGGGCGGCGGCCAGTCCCAGGCACAACTCCTCTTTCAGCTCTCGCCCTTTGGAGAGGAGTTCGAAGGCTATCTCATCCTTCTCGCTGAAGACTAATATCTCTGCCATGGCTACCTCGCTATTACCCCCTCCCTTGTGAAGGCATCGGTCAACTGCTCCACTACCTCGTCGACCTCCCCCTCCAGGGTGATATTCTTCCTCTCTTGTTCCGGGGCCAGGTTGCTTATGACCTCCAAGGAGGAGGCTTCTTTCCCTACTTCATGGGCGGAAAGGGCGAGATCCTCGCTGGTCCATTCCTGCAACGGTTTCTTGGCGGCCTTCAGTATCTGGATGAGAGAGGGCAGACGAGGCTCGCTTATCTCGCTGGTCACCGAGACCAGGGCCGGGAGGGAAACCTCCACTATCTCCAGGGCCTCCTCCATATCTCTGGTGGCTCGCAGGCCCCCCTCGGTAAACTCCAGTTGGCGCACGTAGGTCACCTGCGGCAGGCCCAATATCTCGGCCAGCCGAGAAGGCACCTGTCCCGAATAGTTGTCGGTGGACCCCTCGCCGCAGAGGATTAGGTCGTATTCTCTCTTCTCGATGGCCTTGGCCAAGATCTTGGCCGTGGTCATGGTATCGGAGTCGGCGAAGGCCGGATCGATGAGGAGGAGCGCCTCATCGGCGCCCATGGCTAAGGCTTCCTTTATCGTGTCTCTCAGTTTAGGGGAGCCCAGGGCCAGAGCGGTCACCTTCCCCCCCCGCTGCTCCACGATCCGCACCGCCTCCTCTAGAGCATTCTTATCCATATCCCCCAAGAGGAAGGGTAGTCCCTCTAAAACTGGCTCACGGGTATCCCGTTTTATCCTTATCTGTTGGAGATCCGGTATCTGCTTGAGACAGACTACGATCTGCATCTCCTCACCTCCTCTTAGCCGAATCTGTACTGGACCCCGAAGCCGCCTCGGGGGTAGTTCCAGGCCAAGGTGGTATCGCAGGCTATGGTACAGGCCCCACACTCTAGGCACCCCTCATACCTTATGAGGATCTCCCCCTCCTGGCCCAAGGTGTAGACCTGGGCTGGACATACATACAAGCAGTACCTGGTCTGGCACCGCTCTTTGCATCTCGTCTGATCTATCTGGATATGGCTCTCCTCGTCGATCTTGAAAGCATCGAGGGCCAATTTGGCGTCTATACTCATATTCTCCAAACTCTCAATAGATCCCTCACCGCGGAGAAACGGAACGCTCTCCTGGCCTCCCTCCACAAGGTGGTGGAGATCTTCTCCTTCGGCTCCTCGCCTATCCACATGAGCCGCTCCAGGCTCTCGCTGAGAGCCTGGGGATAGAGGTTGAAAAGCCTAGGGTTCTGTAAGAAACGGGGCACCTCTCTGAAGGTTTCCAGGCCCTTGAGGACGAAACTCTCTTTGAGCAACTCCTCATAGCGAGATAGGGAGGCTGGGGAAAAGTCGTTTCTCTTCTTGGCTTCCATTATCGTTTGAGCGGCCAAGGCACCGGAAGCGAGGGCGAAATCCATCCCCCTCACTATGAGGCCGGTGTTGAGGGCTAGACCCGCGGCATCCCCCACTACCAAGATGCCATGGCCATAAACCTGGGGCATACTCTCCAGGCCTCCCTCGGGCACTATATGGGCTGAATACTCCACCGGATGCCCCCCTTCAATCAAGGGTTTTACCTCTGGGCGCTCCTTGAAGGAGTCAAGAAGCCGATGGAGTTCGAACCCTGGCTCCTTCTCCATCAAAGCGTTGATACCCACTACCACTCCTAGGGAGATGGTATCGATGTTGGTGTACAAGAAACCCCCGCCGAACATCCCCTCGGTTAGGGAGCCGAAAAACAGTTGAGCCGCCCCCTCCCCATGGCTAAGGCCGAACCGCTCTTCGATGGCACCTGATGTTAGTTCGATCACCTCCTTTGCGCCCACGGCGTAATCTTGAGGCTTGCGCCTTTTGCCCAGGCCTGCCTTCTCTACCATGAAAGAGAACGCTCCGTCGGCGGCCACGACCACGTCGGCGTGGATCTCCGCTTCGCTGGCCACGATACCGATCACCCTCCCCTCTTGCCACAGGAGGTCATCGACCCTACTCTTGGGAACGATGATCGCCCCCTTTTGAGCGGCTCTTTCAGCCAACCAGGGGTCGAACTTAGCCCTGAGGATGGTATGGCTATGATAGGGCTTCTCCTTGAACCGTTCGCTGGAGAGTTCAACGGTGACCGATGATCCCTTCCCCATGGCGGTGAGTCGTTCTTTGGTTACATGCCTCTCTAGGGGGGCTTCCTCCCAAAGGTGGGGGAAGAAGCTCCTCAGGGGGTGGAGGTACAGCCTCCCTCCGGTGACGTTCTTGCTCCCGGGGAAATCTCCTCTCTCTATTACCAGGACCTCTAAGCCGGCAGCGGCCAGATGGTAGGCACAGGCGAGGCCAGCCAAGCCGGCCCCTACTATGACCACCTCCACCTTCTCCGCTTCGGCCATCGCTCTCTCCAAATCTCTGCTTCCTGACCATTTGCAGAGGGTAAAGAATGGGGCAAGGCCCCGCCTTGGCCCAAGGGGAGCCCTGCCCAGACTCCATCGATACCGCTCTACGTCGGTCGTTCTTGGGTGCCGCGGTAGGGAACGGCCTCATCACCGGCGTAGTCGCGAGCGATGATGATCTTCATGATGTTCTGCCCGCCTTCGGCACCTACGCAGTATGATAAGACCCCTCGCAGGCCCATCTCCACGGGACAATCCTTGGTGTACCCAAAGGCCCCCAATTGCATCATCACGTGTTGGCCGACCCGTGCCGCCAGAAGGGGGGCCCGGAGTTTGCACATGGCCACAGCCTTGTTGATATCCGCTTTGGTGAATTCATCGCTCCCAGCATAGAACTGGTCCACCATCCAGGCCGCCTTTTGGAGCATGAGTTTGGTGAGTTCCAAGTCGGTGTGATCCTCGGCTATCTCGAAGGAGATACCCTCAAAGTTGATCAAAGGCCGGCCGAAGAGGATCCGCTGCTTGGTGTAGTCCACCCCGATCTCCAGCATCTTCTCCGCTGCGCCGGTGCAGGCAGCGGCCACTACGATGCGGGCCACGTTGAACCCCTCCATATTCATATGGAAGCCCCGGCCCACCTCGCTCAACCGGTAGTAGTCCGGGATCTCCACATCTTTGTAGACGAGACCACCGGTGGAGAGCCCCATGCGGCCCATGTCCTTATAGATAGTGGTGGTGATGCCTGGCAGTTGGGCTGGAACGTAGAAGAAGGTCATCCCTCGGTGGCCCTGCTGGGGGTCGGTTACCACCAAGGTACAATGGCCGCCTCCCCTGGTCGTCGCCTCGGTGACCCCGCTGATGTAGGCCTTCTCCCCGTTGATGACCCACTTATCGCCCTTCTTGACCGCCGTGGTGGTGATGGTGCTCACGTCGGAACCACCTTGGGGCTCCGTGGTATTGATGCCCGCGAACCACTCGCCGGAGGCCACCTTGGGCAGCACTTCCCCCTTCAACTCCTCGCTGCCATGCTTCACGATGAGATAGCTCCAGCCGAGGCAAAGCAGGGTGTAGACGGGGAGGGACATGCTGAGTTCTGCTCGGCCTAGTTCGTGTATGGTAATCATGGCGAAGACCATCTCCTGGCCAGGCATGGCCGAGCCTCCATACTCCTCGGGGATGGTGACGCCGAAGATACCCAGTTCAGCCATCCCCTGGATTATCTCCTGGGGGATGCCCGCTTCCCCCTCATCGATCTCCCGAGCCCGAGGCTCGATATTCTTTTCCGCGAACTCACGGACCATCCTCTTCCAAAGTTTCTGCTCCGCGGTCAGTCGAAAATCCATTTCGGTTGCGCCTCCTTTTCATTTGCGAATTTGCGCACAAATACACCCAACATCATACCATTGACATATATCTGTGTCAAGGGAATGGAGCAGATTCCTGCCTATTGTGATGAGTAATCAAGAGGGGTCAGACCGAATTCACCACACCAAGTGCCGATGACGATCTGCTAGCAGAACCATCGCCCCCTATGCTTGAAGGCCATGATCCTGGAGTGCACCCTCTGTAGGAAGAAGGCCAACCTTCCAGAACCTAGCCACTCTCTTCCCTCAGGCGGATGCCATCTCTCATAACGCTTCCTTAAACGAAATTGCCAGGGGCCAAAGAAGTGATTATAACGGAAAAGAGGTGAAGGGGTTGTTCGAGGGTGTAGTTATCCTAGATTTTGGCTCTCAGTACACCCAACTGATCGCTCGGCGGGTGCGGCAGAACCGCGTTTACTGCGAGATCTTCCCCCATGATGCTCCCCTATCCGCTGTAGAAGGGCTGAGACCCAAGGGTTTCATCCTCTCTGGAGGGCCTGCCAGTGTCTACGAGGAGAGGGCGCTCCGCCTGCCTCCTTACCTCCTTGAGAGCGGATTGCCTATTTTGGGCATCTGCTACGGGATGCAACTTCTAGCCCAGGAGTTGGGAGGGCGGATTGCCCCCGCGGAGAGGCGAGAGTATGGCCCGGTGGAACTCCACATCAAGGATCCCCCCTCTCCTCTCTTCCTTGAACTCCCTTTCTCCCAGGTGGTCTGGATGAGCCATGGCGATAGGGTCGAGGAACTCCCCCCTGGTTTTGTGGCCTTGGCCCATACCAAAAACTCCCCTTCTGCGGCCATGGGGGACGATCGTCGACGCCTCTACGGTTTGCCGTTCCACCCCGAAGTAGTCCACACCCCTTATGGAGGGGAGATAATCGGCAATTTCCTGTATCAGGTATGTGGCTGCCAAGGGGCCTGGACTCCCGGCTCCTTCATCGAGGAGAGCATAAAGGGGATAAGAGAGAAAGTCAGCCAGGGGCGAGTGCTTTGTGCCCTCTCCGGTGGCATCGACTCCATGGTAACGGCCACCCTCGTGGGGCAAGGGGCGGGCAAGCGGTTGGTTTGCATCTTCGTCGATCATGGCCTTCTACGCCAGGGAGAAGGGAGGAGCAGCCTCTCTCTCTTCCACCGTCTGGGCTTGAATGTGGTTCATGTCGACGCCAGCCGCAGATTCCTGGCAAGCCTGAAAGGGGTGATAGACCCCGAGGAGAAAAGAAGGGTCATCGGAGAAGAGTTCATCCGCCTCTTTGAGGAAGAGGCGAGGAAACTCGGCACCTTCGAGTTCCTAGCCCGAGGGACCCTCTATCCGGACCTCATCGAGAGCATCTCTCCTCACAGCCAGGCCGCAGCCCGTATTAAGACCCACCACAATGTTGGCGGCTTGCCCGAGGAGATGGAATTCTCTCTGATCGAGCCCCTCCGCTACCTCTTCAAAGACGAGGTGCGAGAGGTGGGCTTGGCCCTGGGGCTTCCAGAAGAGATCGTCTATCGCCAGCCCTTCCCCGGCCCAGGTTTGGCGGTGCGGATCATCGGCGAGGTGACGGAAGAGAGGTTGAAAATCCTAAGGGACGCCGACGCTATAGTAGAGGAGGAGATCAAAGGAGCAGGGCTATATAGGGAACTCTGGCAGAGTTTCGCCCTCCTCACCCCGGTGCAGAGCGTAGGGGTGATGGGGGACGAGCGGACTTATGAACACGTGGTAGCCATCAGGGCGGTCACCAGCGAGGATGGGATGACCGCTCATTGGGTTCGACTCCCCCATGACCTCCTGGAGCGGATAGCCAGCCGGATAGTGAACGAGGTGCCCGGGGTGAACCCAGTGGTTTACGACATCACCAGTAAACCCCCCGCGACGATCGAGTGGGAATGAGTCTCTCGCCAGGACGGCTCTTTGGCAACTGGGCTCAGAGCATGAAGCCTGCGGCGGCTGATCGTTGAGGTTCGGGGTTCCTAGAACGCGAATTCCACCCCTAGGCCAACTTCTCGTGCCTTTCGATACACGAGGCTTGCGGTCGAGGCATCCTGAATGGCGAGTCCCACCGATTTGAAGAGGGTAATCTCTTCGTCGTTCTCACGCCCCGGCTTGAACCCGGCTACCACTTCCCCAAGATCGGCATGGATATCTTCCTTATTAATAGCGCCCTCATCTAGGGGGATCATAAGATCGCCGGCCTCTACCAAACAGGCTTCTGTCCAGTCGGGCACGACTTTTGCCCGTACGATGGTAGTCGTATCGAGCTCTCGCGCCTTAGGCGAATGGGAGCCGATGCCGTTGATATGCTGGCCCGGCTCAAGCCAGTTCCCATCGAACACCGGCTCAGTAGCGCTGGAGGCAGCAACGATCACGTCCATGCCCTCGACAGCCGATCTAGGATCATCCACCGGTGATACAGGGATATCCAAGTGACCGGTCATCTCTTTCGCATAGGCCTGGCAAGCCTCACTATCAACGTCATAGACCACGGCTGATTTAATATCTCGGACGGTGCATGTCGCCCATAGCTGGGTGCGGGCTTGCACTCCAGCCCCAAACAGCCCCACTTTCCTGGCATCCCGCCGCGCTAGGTACTTAGTAGCAACACCGCTCACGGCTCCGGTCCGCATAGCGGTGAGATACCCAGCATCCATTACTGCCAATGGCGCGCCCGTTGTGGGGTCATTCAGTAACAAGGTCCCAATGATGGTCGGCAGTTGCTTCTTGGTTGGGTTCTCCGGGTATACGGTAACCACCTTGAGCCCCAGGGCATCCATCTCCCCACCGATATAGGCAGGCATGCCCAGATGCAGACCGTGATAGTCCTCTACTCTTATCACTGTGCGCTGAGGCATGATGACGTTTCCCAATGCGAATTGTCGGAATGCCTCCTCCACCACCCTTATGGTTTCATCCATCGACAGAAGCTGTTGTACATCGCTCCTGCTAAGCAACAAAGCCATCATAACCTCCTTTTTGACACCTCTGCGAAGCGGTATTGAACGGGAAGGCTTTCAAGATTCTTCTATAGTAGAACCGAGAGAACCTAGAAGCAACACACCCTAGGAGCTCTACACTCGTTGAATGCGAGCAGTCAAAGCCCTCAAGGCAACCAGCGGCTGGCCCTCCTTCCCACTGGGAAGAGCGCCGGTGAACGGACTCTGGTATTCCGCCACCTGATCCCAACCATACTGAGCGAGTTGAAACGCTCCTAGAGCCAGTCCGACAGGGATCAAAAGGACGATGATGAGCTGAAGCGCCCCCTTCACTCAAGCGCCTCCCAAGACAGTAACCGGATTTCAAAGATTATAGAAGAACTGGATACCCACCGCAACTCCACCTCATTGAACCCTAACCTCTCCCCAGTGGTGATAATGTAGGGGCTTTTTGACAGAAGGAGGGCCCTATGTTATAGTCTAGGTTACCCCAAAGAGAAAACCTCAGAAGATCGAAGGGCATACCGGTGAAACGGGTACAAGAGATCACAGAGAAGATCATCGACAACGTAGAGCAGGTCATCATCGGCAAACACCAACAGGTACAACTAGCCCTTATAGCCCTCGTCTGTAAGGGCCACATCCTGATCAACGACGTCCCCGGCGTGGGAAAGACGATGCTAGCCAAGGCCATCGCCAAATCCTTGGACTGCACCTTCAAACGGATCCAGTTCACCCCAGATATGTTGCCCAGCGACGTGACTGGGGTCTCTGTTTTCGATCAGAAGACAAGAGAGTTCCAGTTTCGCCCCGGCCCCATAATGGCCCAAGTCGTCCTCACCGATGAGATCAATAGGGCTACCCCAAAGACCCAATCGGCTCTCTTGGAGGCCATGGAGGAGCGTCAGGTGACGGTAGATGGAGTGACCCACCTCTTAGGGGAGCCCTTTTTGGTCCTCGCCACCCAGAACCCCATCGAGTACGAGGGAACCTTCCCCCTTCCTGAGGCCCAACTGGATAGGTTTTTGATGCAGATCAGCCTGGGCTACCCCAGCCCTCGTGACGAGATCGCCATCTTGGACTCCCAGCAGCACAGACACCCCATCGAAGGGATCGGGCAAGTGGCGGCTGTGGAAGAACTGCTGGAGATACAGGAGGGGATCAAGGAGGTTTATGTAAGCGATGCCCTCAAGGAGTACATCGTGGCTTTGGTGGGGGCCACGCGGGAGCACCCCGATCTCTATCTAGGAAGCAGCCCGCGGGGGTCGCTGGCCCTCTACCGAACTGGCCAGGCTAGAGCGGCGATCTTGGGCCGAGATTACGTTATCCCCGACGACATCAAAGCCCTAGCCCATCTCATCTTGTGCCACCGCCTCATCGTCCACCCCTCCGCTCGCATCAAGGAAGTCGACCCCCTGACGGTGATTGATGAAGTCCTGGCCTCCGTACCTGTGCCCGGGGCTCCAGTCAGGGCCAGGCCCTAACTAGAGAAGGAAACGCCATGCGTGTCAACTGGATCATCTTCCTTCTTCTGCCCTTGGTTCTCCTACCTGCGCTGGCCACGGGCCAGGAGTTCCTCTACCGCCTGGTCTATCTCCTTCTGGCCATCGTAGTTCTCGCCTTCCTCTGGGCCTGGTACAATTCGCGCGGCATCGTGGTAGAGCGCCGGCTCCGCTCCAGCCGGGCCCAAGTGGGCGGGCTGGCGGTGGAGAGGATAGCGGCCCGCAACCCCGGAAGATGGCCCAAATTCTGGGTTGAGATTCGTGACCACTCGACCTTGCCAGAACACCAAGTAGGGCACCTCATCCCCTCTATGCCCACGGGGAGGGAGTTGAGTTGGACGGTGAAGACCCTCTGCCACCGTCGAGGAGAGTTCGCCCTGGGGCCCATCACACTGGTGGCCAGTGACCCTCTAGGACTCTTCCAGATGAGTCGTCCCCTCCCAGGCGCTTCCAGCCTCATCGTCTATCCCATGACCATCCCCCTGCCCGGCTTCACCCCCCCAGGAGGACAACTCTCCGGGGGAGACGCCATTCGGCGTCGGACGCAGGAGATCACCACCAATGTGGCCAGTGTGAGGGACTACCTGCCTGGCGATAGTTTTAACCGCCTCCATTGGCCTTCCATAGCCCGCACGGGGCGGCTCATATCCAAGGAGTTTGAACTGGACCCCACCGCCGACATCTGGTTGCTTTTGGACATGGAAGCCCGAGTTCAAGCCAGCGCCCCGGAGGAGGCCCCGGTGGAGGGGTTCTCTCTCTTGAGGGCTCCACGCCCCTGGCGGGTGGCTCCCACCACCGAGGAGTATGGAGTGACCATCGCCGCTTCTTTGGCCAAACATTTTTTGGCTCAGAAAAAGGCTCTAGGGATGGTAACCTACGGCCAGCGCCGCGAGATGGTGCAGGTCGATAGGGGCGACCGCCAGTTGTCCAAACTCTTGGAGGCTCTGGCGGTCATTCGGGCCCAGGGCCAGGTCCCTCTGGCTGAGGTAATCGCGGCCCAGGGGGGTGGCATGGGGCGAGGAGCCATGGCTATCGTCATCACCCCCTCCACTGAGGAAGGCTGGGTCGCCGCCCTGCGGGAACTTCGTCGGCGAGGAGTGAGCGCGGTGGTGATACATATCGAGCCTAGCACCTTCGCTGAGGCTCCCAGTTCCCTGGGCATCATCACCCTTCTAGCCGCTGGCGGTTTCCCCACCTACCTAGTGAAAAGGGATCAGCCCCTAGAGGAGGCCCTGGGCCAGAAGATCTATGGGGGCCTGAGATGATCATAAAGAGCGCCGAACTGGCCGATCTAAACCGGTGTATGCTCATCGACCCCTCCTATATGACCGAATACGTCTGGCAGATGTACCTAGAACGGGGAGAAAGGGGGACCACCATAACCTTCCGCACCGTTAAACTCCCCCGACCGATGCCTGTCAACTACCCCCGGGATACCGACTATCTCTTGGAGAATTGGCAACGAGGCGAATGTTTCCTGGTGGCCGATGAGGGAGGGGAGATCCGGGGCTATCTGGACATGACGGTCCAGGCCTGGCACCAAACCGGCTGGGTTAACAACCTGGTGGTGGCCAAGGAGCATCGTCGCCAGGGTATAGGGACAGCCCTGATCAAGGCCGCTCTTCGCTGGGCTGAAGAACGGAACCTTAGAACGATGATGCTAGAGACCCAGACCAAGAACTACCCTGCCATCTCCTTCTACCAGAAACACGGCTTCGTCTTCTGTGGCTTCAACGATCATTACTACGTCACCCAGGATATCGCCCTCTTCTTCGCTCACAACCTACCTTAGAAGCCCAGCGGCTAGTCCCATTAAAATGCGATAAGTTGCGTAGGAGTAGGGGAGGCCCTGGCCTATTTAGGTCATATA
>JAUVHF010000137.1 GCA_030593425.1 Anaerolineales bacterium | reverse complement strand
CCGGTCTCAGTTGGGATTGGAGTCTGCAACTCGACTCCATGAACGCGGAGTTGCTAGTAACCGCAGGTCAGCAATACTGCGGTGAATACGTTCCCGGGCCTTGTACACACCGCCCGTCACGTCATGGGAGTCGGCAATACCTGAAGCCGGTGGGCTAACTCTCTTCGGAGGGAAGCAACCGTCGAAGGTGGGGCTGGCGACTGGGACGAAGTCGTAACAAGGTAGCTGTACCGGAAGGTGCGGCTGGATCACCTCCTTTCTAGGGAGAATCTGCTCGAGGCCTGCGGGCCAAGAGCCTATCTCCAAGGTCAATCATCCCGCTTCGGTGGGATGTCCACCCAAGGCATCACCTTCCTATCACTCCTCAGTTGTTAAGGTAAAGGAGGCCTATCTGCAAGATAGGCCTTTCTAGTCCTGACCCCAGAGGAACAAACTATGAGGTATCGTGCTCTCCGCATCGTGGCTACTGTCTATCGAGTCATAGGCTGGATAATCATCGTCATTGGTGTTTTGGGCACCTGTGCCTCTTCTGTGGCAGCGGTGGCACTCCCATCCTACGTGGGAGGACAATTTGGATACCGGGCCGGCGCTGGGGTTAGCGTGATCCAGGCCGTCATAATCCTGGTCATCGGTTTGCTCTACACCGGCCTCATCGGTGTAACCCTCCTGGCCATCGCCGAAGGGATATATGTATTCCTGGATATCGAGGAAAACACGAGGGAGATAGCAAGAAGGATAAAGCAACTTCCGGGGGTCACGGCACCGCCTGCTGCTACGCCGGAATAACTACGTTTATGGGCCCTTAGCTCAGTTGGTTAGAGCACGCCTCTGATAAGGGCGAGGTCCGTGGTTCGAGTCCACGAGGGCCCACTTGTTAATTGTCAGGCGAAGGGCAGAACGAGCAGATAAAACCTGCTCGTTTCTGTTATAATAAGTAGAGTGAGGGGCCTGTCCCGAGATGTACATCGAGGGGCCGTAGTTCAGTGGGAGAACGCCTCCCTTGCACGGAGGAGGGCGCGGGTTCGAGTCCCGCCGGCTCCAACAGGAATCATTGTCGTCACAGTGTCTCTTCCATACATAGGAGGTCAGGGGCCCTTCGCTGCGCTCAGGATGTACCATTCGAGTCCCCTCGGCTCCATCAGATTTCGTCGTGTGTGCCCTCTGGCGTGCCGCTTATGCGGTGTACGACTGGGCCAGAGAGAGGAACTATGTTTAGCAGACTTGGGACATTTTCGTCCAACTACTGGTTCACGCGACCCGTTTTCGAGAAGCTGGTATCGGACCTTGATACTGCTGGCTTCTGCAGCATCAATATCATGCTGCCACACAACTTGGTAGAAGGGGGAAAGGACTTAATTCCTGTAGACGATTTTCTAGATTCCGAGAGAAACTATCCATCGCTGATATTGATTGCCCAGAACGAGCACCTCAACGAGACTATCAAAGTTTTCCTCGTAAACATCTCCAAGAAGGCCTTTTTCAAAGATTCAACATTTCCCAGCGGGCATAGTGAAAGGCCCGGAGTATATGTACAATCGCCTGATCCTGCTAGAACACACTCGCTCTTCGAATTCTTTTACAATTATCTAACTGAGTCGGGACGACATTCGCCATCGTTCTTGGGCTGGTTGTTCTACGGCGTCTGCTTGGTGTTCATGTTCACCGAAGTGGTCGCCTTTTTCGGTACACAAAGGACACTGTTGCAGGATACCGTCAGAGGTGGAATGCTGTTAGACATGGGCGGCGTGATGGTTGCCATCTTCGGACTGTACAACTTATTTCAGCAACCTAAGGGCCTCTATATTAGGGAGCGCCCAAAGAAATCGCTCGTTCAATACGCAAATATGGCCATCACTGGCGAGTTAAGGGATAACCCGCTGGCAAATCTCGTGCTCGTTGTTCTTGGCACGGTCCTGGCCACGCTGATACTCAGATTGTTAGGCTTGTAGCGCTAGTGGAGAGCGTCTGGCACCGAGAAATCGGGAGGGTGGAATTCCCTCGGCTCCACTATATGATTTAGTTACGTTCGCTTCATAAACACTTTCATAGGCATTGGCAATGGCCTATCTGGGTACCGCTACTACGGCCGTCAACTTCCTTGCCCTAGCCATCTCGTTATGGCTGGGCTTCTACCTGGTGACTCGCAGCCCCCGGCGCCGGGTCTCCTGGCTGGCGGCCCTCACCCTTTGGTCCATAACCTGCCTCTTCTTCAACAACCTCCTCCATATCAATGTCTTTCCAGACGAGACCCTCCCCCTCTGGCTTACCTCCTTTCGAGGAACGGCGATCCCCGCTCCCGCCTTCTGGTTCCACTTTACTGTACTTTTCCTTCCTCCCAAGGTATCGAGATGGCAGCGCCACCTAGTGGCAGCGGCTTATCTGGCCGCGGCTTTTCTCTTGATCATAGGAGGTGCCACGAACCAACTCTTGCCTGGGGTGACCGAGGCCGGCCGAGAACTGGCCTCCAGCCGCCAGGCTGGAACCCTCTACCCCTATTATGTAGGCTTCACCCTCATCACCCTAGCCTTTGCCCTGGGCAACCTGACTTATGGCTGGGTTCGTGCGCGTGGCGAGCCAGCCACCAGCCGCCAATCGGCCATGCTCTGGGCCGCTACCTTGCTAGGATCGGCAGGGGCCGCCTACCTAATAATTTCCATCTGGCAGAGCCTCCCTATCCCCACCCTGCCTGGAGAGTTCAGTCTAGGGGCTGGCGTCTCTCTCCTGGGCTACGCTGTAGCCAGATACGACGCCCTGATAGAAGGGCAAGTCATGCGGCCGGATTTCCTCTACTCCCTCCTCAGCACCGCCGTAGTCACCACCTTCTTCCTCATCTTCACCTCCGCCCTCTACCTCCACTACCACCTCCCCTTCGCTGTCATCATCTTGGTGACCGTCTTAGCCATCATCTCCCACTCCCTCTATGACGGCATAAGAAGTTTTCTGGACAGGCTCTTCTATGGGCGCCGTTACCAGGCCCTCCGTGCCAACCTGCGCATGTTGGCCCAGGAAGCAGGCGCCTATCGAGAACTTCCAGACCAACTCCAAGCCATCCTAGCCGCCCTCTGCCGCTCCCTAGGAGCACCCAAGGGGCTGATAGCGATAAAGGAAGGCGAGACCCTCCGCGTGGCGGCGGCTCTACCCCTCAAACTGAGAGGGCGAACCCTCAAACCTTTGCCCGCTGAGGAGGTCACTTCCCTGACTTCCCAGATGGCAGACGAACTACTAGGTATGGCTTTGCTGGTCCCCCTCCACCGAGGAGGCGAGGAGATCGGCGCTTTGCTTCTGGGCGAGAGAGCAACGGGGGCCTACTCGCCAGAGGAAGTGGATATGCTCGACGACCTATCCCTTCAGATCAGCGCCATTATCCAAGAGCGCCGCCTCCAGGAAGAGGACATCCAACAGATCGAGGCCCTGGCCAACGACTTCCGGGATCGAGAACGAGAACTCCAGCGACGACTCCAAGCCTTACTGGCTCAACGCGGACCCTCAGACGTCTTGGAGGGAGTAACGGAAGAAGAGTTCGCGGCCTTAGTGGAGGATGGGTTGCGCAGGCTCTTCGACTACTCCTATCTGGGGGAGCATAAATTGGCTCACTTGAGCCTGGTGGAAAGAGAACTCCAGCCTGGGGAAGCCCCTATCACTCATCTCGACCGGGGAAAGGCGCTAAAAGAAGCGCTCTTGCAAGCCCTCGATAAACTGCGTCCCCCCGACTCTCAACCCGATCCCCCTACCCTTGAATGGTACCCCTTCCTCGTGCTCCACGATGCTTACGTCTTGGGCGAGCCCAACCGGGAGATAATGAGCAAACTCTACATCAGCGAGGGCACCTTCAACCGCACCCGCCGCCGAGCCATCCGAGCCCTAGCCAAGGCCCTCCTAGAGATGGAACGAGGAGCCGCGCAAGAGATCTCCCAATCCTACCTCTGAAGGCAGTCGCTAAGCCAGCGCCTGCTATCAGCCCTTCAGCGCTCATCCAATCCCCAAAGTTGACACTTTTTGGCAGTTTTTGATCTGGTATTGGCACCCCTTTTGTGATTGAATGGGGTGAACTAAGGGAGAAAGGGGGGATAGGCCATGAGCTGCTCATCCTGGCCCACTCTGTCCCGGGGTTGCTCATTCTCGCCGGCACTCTAGTGGCCTGGAAATGGGAGTGGATCGGCGGAGGCCTGCCGGTGGGAGTAGCCGTTCTGGTCACCACTTTCCTCCTCTGGGCCATCTCTCGGGGCGGATACCGAGGAACCTACCACCAGGTGGCGGCCATTGTCTGGTTGACCATGGCCTTACCGCCTCTCCTGGCCGGGGTTCTTTTCCTCGCCTCATGGCGGAGGGCCAGGCCTCCAGCGTAGGAAAGGTAAAAGTTAAGCAACAGACGGGCGGACGAGAAAGCCTCATCCGCTCGTTTGTGCTATAATGGAATTGCCTAATTGGGGAACCGAGAGGAGGCGGAGATGGAACTGGCGATTTTGGGTTTTTTGGGCCTAATCTTCTTGGTTCTGATTGTGGTATGGCTTCAGACCAACTCCCGCATCAACAATCTGACCCAACGGCTCTTGGACTCGGACCGTCGCATCCAGGAGGCAACTACCCAATCCTTTGGTCAGATCCAGCAGAATCTAGGGGAGTTGGCTCGCACTAGCCGCTATATGGAGGAGGTGGGGAAAGAGATCTCCGGCCTCAGCGACCTTCTGCGGGCTCCCAAGTTGCGCGGCGGCATCGGAGAACTATTCCTT
>JAUVHF010000086.1 GCA_030593425.1 Anaerolineales bacterium | reverse complement strand
AGTGCGAATCGCCCGCCCTCCCTAAGCCCCACATCCAAAGCCCAGAGAAGGAGAGGAAAAAGGATAAAAGCCACCGACTCGGCGAAGGCCCCCCGCAGATAGACCACCGCCAGATGATAGGGTAAGTAGGCATAGACTAGGGCAGCGATGAGCCCTCCGTGAGGGCCGAAAAGGCGACGGACCAGGGCATAGATGGCTAAACCTGAGAGGAGGAAGCCAAGAGCGTAGGTCGCCTTAACCGCCTGAGCCCCGCTCATACCCAAGAGGCGAAACGTCTCGGCCAGGGCGTAGGGCAAGGGGCCTTCGCTGGTGAAGAGGTTATACTCTTCCCCTATCCTGGGCGCCCAGCCCAGGCCGGGAAGCGCTTTCTCCAGGTCGAAGAGGTTGAGCAGGGGGAGAAAGCCCGAATGGGCCACGAAGAAACCGGGTTGAGTGAGGGGGGCTATGGCGAAGATAAGCAAGAGCGGTATGAGTATCAGGTTAAAGTCCAGCCTACGTCTCACGGTTTATCCTCTTACGTGCTGGCACGGGCCTGTCTTTTCAAACCCCCTTTCGTCCAGTGCAGTTTTGACACGATCAGGGAGCGCGTTATTGAGGTATTTACCATACACCCATAATGCTTGATCAATAGTCTTGTAGTCCCAACTAGTCAGGGTGAGAGTAGCAGCCAGATTATCTATAGCCTCTTTCAACGTTGGATATTGCCTCAACCGTTCATACGATAATCGACTGCAAAACCCTAGCAGCTTGTTCAACTCCCTAAGCGCTCGATCAAGCTTTGTATCGTACATCACATAATTTGAGCGGAAATGCCAATGACAATATTTTGTGGCAAAAGAATAGAAATCCCACTCCTTATTCGTCTTTCCTCTTCTGATCCTATGTCCTTTGCGGATATCACCGACCACCGTAGGGTCCCTCTGCGAGAACTTCAGATCTACCCTCTGGTTGACGACGTGTTCAGCCATGGCATGTACATCGTACAAGGCAGTGTTATAGAGCGAATTTAGAACAACTACCTTAGTCAGTACTTGCTCCTGACGTGTGTTTTCAGGCCAGCGATGGAAAACCATCTTTACCGCCTGGTCGGCCACTTGGGTCCCCTCAATGTCGTAGAACTTCTGAGAACATAAGAGAAGCAATTCTTTTATGGTCTCCCTTGTATCCATCGAGAATCCACCCCCTTCTTACATCTCAAAAAGAGAAGTCATAACACCCCCTTCACCAATCCCCCATCCACCTGGATAGCCGTACCGGTGATGCTACTAGCTCTCTCCGAGGCCAGGAAGACCACCAAGTTCGCCACCTCTTCTGGCTTCCCCATCCTTCCCAGGGGGATCTCCTTCTCGATCTTGGCGAACTCCTCCTCTACTGAGGTGCCCTGACGCTGGGCGCGATCTTGCAACAACTGTTGTACCCTCTCCGTCCGCGTCCAGCCGGGGCAAACGCTATTCACCAATATATTGTCCCTGGCCAACTCGTTAGCCAGCGTCTTGGTCAACCCGATGACCGCCAATCGCAGGGAGTTAGAGAGCATCAGGTTCTCCACGGGCTGTTTCACCGAGACGGAGGTCATGGTGATGATCCGCCCGCCTCCCTGCCTCCGCATATGGGGGATCACCGCCCGACACAGTCGGACGGCGCTCATCAAGATCAAGTGGAACACCTCCTCCCAGTTCCCATCGGTGAGATCCACAAAGAGACCGGGAGGCGGCCCTCCGGCGTTGGTGACCAGGATATCGAAACCTCCAAACTCCTCCACCACCCTAGCCACTAGATTCTCGACGTTTTGCTTATTCGTAAGGTCAGCCACCATAGCCAAAACGGGGGAGCCGGTAGCCCCCTCGATCTCCGTTGCTGTCTGGGCTAGCGCCTCCTCTCCGCGGGCACAGATGGCTACCCTCGCTCCCTCTTGCGCTAACCCATGAGCGATAGCCCTCCCCAACCCTTTACTAGAGGCGGCCACGAGGGCTACCTTATCTTGCAACCCCAGATCCATTTCTTATCCCCTCCCGCTAGATGCTTTCGCCTTTGACGGAACTGGCCTCCCTCGGTTTTACCCTTGACTAATACCTCAGTCAAGTCCGCTAAGATAGTGGTCTTTCTACGTAAAGTATCCCTGTGGGAAAGGCACGATCACGATCTTGAGAGACTCTTGGGCTTCAGCCATGAGCCGCAACCCCTCGGCCACCTGATCCAAGCCCAACCGATGAGTGATGAGGGGCTCAACTTGAACTCGCTCTCTACGTATGAACTCCAGCGCCGTTCGTGTATCTTTATGGCTGCAAGAATATGTGGTGGTGAGCGTCAGCTCTCGCCAAAAGATGTCGTTGGTATCCAAAGGCAACCTCTCACCAGGATAGGAAGGGGCGTAAAGAAGAACCGTGCCCCCCCTACCCGCCAATCGGATCCCCTCCTCCATAGCCTCGATGGTCCCCGGGGTGACGATCACTAGGTCGGCACCCCGTCCCTCGTTAAAGGCTTCAAGTTGACTCAGAGCCCCCTCTCCGGCCTCGATAGTCAGGTCAGCGCCCAATCTTTTCGCCACGTCCAGCCGATACTCAACGAAATCGACGACCACCACCAAGCCCGCCCCCCAAAGCCTGGCCAACTGGGCGAAGATGAGCCCCGATACCCCAGCCCCCAAAACCAGAACCGTATCTCCAGGCTCGACCCTTACCCGCCTCATCCCTCGGACGCTGCAGGCCACGGGCTCGATGAGGGTACCCTCCTCAAAGGAGACCTCCTCTGGGAGGAGTAAGACGTCGCGCTCCACATTGAGGGCTGGGACGCGGATATACTCCGCGAACCCCCCAGGGTCGATATGGGTCGCTCTGAAGGTATCGCACCTGGGGTAGTCGCCCCGTCGGCAGTAGTGGCAGACCAAGCAAGCCACATGATGATGAGCGAAGACTCGATCGCCGATGGCGAACCCCTTTACCCCTTCGCCCACTTCAGCCACCAAACCCGTAGGCTCATGGCCCAGGACCGTGGGCGCTTTCTCGTCGGCGTACCAGGTCATAGCGTCGCTCCCACAGAGGCCACAAGCCTTCACCTGAACCAAAAGTTCCCCCGGGCCGATCTTGGGCACCGGCATCTCTTCCACTCGAATATCATCATGACGGTAGTATTTGGCCACCCTCATCTGTGTCACCTAAGGCAGAATCGCTACCTTGACGGCCCGACCTTCCTTCATCATCAAAAGCGCTTCCTCTAACCTCTCCAAGGGCAACTCATGGGTGATGAGAGGTTTAGCCCTCACCACGCCGAAAGCCAGAAGGTCCAGGGCCTTCTTCACCGCGCGGGGGGTATGGTGAAAAGAGCCTTTGATAGTCAACTCGTCGTAGTGGACTCTATGGGTATCTAGAGTGATCTTCGACCCCGAGGGACATCCGCCGAAGAAAACCACAGTGCCGCCCTTGCGCACCAGTTTCAGCGCCATCTCCCACACCTGGGGCAACCCCGCAGACTCGATGACCACGTCAGCCCCTCGTCCCTCTGTCAACTCCAAAACCCGCTCTACAGGGTCTTCACTCCCAGCATCTATGAGGTGGCTAACCCCCAACTCCTCGGCCACAGCCCACCTTTCATCTCTCAAGCCTATGGCTATCACCTCTTTGGCTCCCCGGTGAAAGGCTAGTTGCAGGTGCATAAGGCCGATGGGCCCCGTCCCCCCGGCTATAGCCACGCTGTCTCCCAACTCGATCCCCGCCGCCTCGCTCCCCCGCACCACACAGGCTAGGGGCTCCACTAGCGCCGCCTCTTTATAACTCAACCCCTCGGGGATAGGGTGAACGTTTTGTTCAACTACCCGGGCTGGAACTCTTATGTACTCAGCAAAGGCCCCCCAATTGAAGAAGATATCCTCGCAGAGGTTATGCTGGCCTCGCTTGCAGAAGAAACAAACGTTACAGGGGGCAGAATTGACAGCCACCACCGACATCCCCTCGGGGAAGCGAGTGATCCCCCTTCCCGTTGCCGCCACCTCCCCCGCGAACTCGTGGCCGAAGGGGCTGGGTGGCTTCACCAAGCGGTGGCCCCGTAAATAGGTCTTCAGGTCCGTTCCGCAGATCAGAGCCGCCCTAACGCGGACCAATATCTCCCCCTCGCCGATCTGAGGGATTTCCACCTCCTCGATGGTCAACCGACTCGGCCCCCGATAGACCGCTGCCTTCATCTTTCCCCTAACCATGCCTACATCCTCGGAATCACGCACAGAAAGCCGAACTGCTCATCCCCCGCGTTTCTGAACTGATGTCTCTCCTTGCCGGGAACGAACAATATATCGCCAAACCCTACCTCCACCTCCTCCTGACCCATAAGCACTTTACCTTTCCCCCTAAGGATCATCACCCCGTGCTCATGCTCGTGGTTATCTAAGGAGGTATGGCCTCCCGGCTCCACCTCGATATACCTGATAGCGAAGTGGGGAGCCCCCTCTCGGGGGCCGATAAGCCAGTTGATGGAAGCGCCTTTGGCCGTCTCGGCGACGTACTCCTCCAGGGCCCTTCCTTCCCACTCGAAGGCTCCCTCTCGACCGACAAACCTGTGAACTACGCCCACTGGCCACTCCTTTCCTTCGATTTCTAACCCTGCGGGCTGAGCCCCACTTCCTCCTCCAAGCCTCCCAGGGCCTCCTGGGATATCTCTGCGAACCTCACTCCTATCTTGAATTTCTTCCCGCTCCCTTCCCGGTAAACCACCTCGCCTTTGGCCCTGAGGAGGTTATCGCCGCTCAAGATCTCCAACCTTAATGGCTCGCCTGGTTCAAAGACGTAGTCCGTCTCCAAGAGAAGGCCGCCCAGTCCCAGGTTCAGCGTGCGGACGAAGCCCTCGTAATCGGTGGTGCCTCTATCCTCTGAGCGGCGGAAGGAGACCAAGCGGTGGGCTCTCACCCTGGGGCTTTTCCTTCGTTCCTCTTGACCCATTTTTTCCCCTCTGGCTAGCGACGCTGTGATGCCATGCCCCCCATTATAGTAATAAGTTCACCCCCTGACAAGGCAGGGGGTGAACAGGTCGGGCGTTGCACCTGGGCATCTCTTCCTCAGGATGCCGAGCGCACTACACCGCGACTTTGGGCAGATCTTTGAGCGCCTCCTTTACCTTCTCACCGGGGTACTCATAGTCTTCCAGTTGGCTGGCCAGATAGGCCTCGTAAGCCGCCAGGTCGAAGTGGCCGTGACCACTGAAGGCCAAGACGATCACCTTCTCCTCTCCCGATTCCTTGCACCTGAGAGCCTCATCCATGACCGCTTTGATGGCATGAGCCGACTCGGGCGCAGCGAGAAACCCCTCCGCCTGGGCGAAATGGACCGCCGCTTCGAAAACAGAGTTCTGATAGAAGGCCACAGCCTCGATCAACTTTTGATCGTAGAGGGCGCAGATAATGGGCGCCATGCCGTGATAGCGCAACCCTCCAGCATGGATGGGAGCGGGGATGAAGGTGTGGCCCAAGGTGTGCATCTTGGCCACTGGCCCCATCTTGCCCGTATCACCCCAGTCGTAGGCATAGAGGCCCTTGGTCAGGCTGGGGCAAGCCATGGACTCAGCGCAGACGATGCGCAAGTTCGGTTTGGTGCCGTCGATCTTCTCCTTGATGAAAGGCAAGAAGAAGCCAGCGAAGTTGCTGCCCCCGCCGACACAGCCCACTAAGATATCAGGGTAATCGCCCGCCATCTCCAACTGTTTCTTCGTCTCCAGACCCACCACCGTCTGGTGCATGAGGACATGGTTGACCACACTGCCCAGGGAGTATTTAGTCCCCTCGGTGGTGACGGCGTCCTCCATGGCCTCGCTGATGGCGATGCCTAGACTTCCCGAGGTCTCGGGGTCCTGGGCTAGGATCCGCCTTCCCGCTTCGGTATCTTGGCTGGGGCTGGGAACTACCTCAGCGCCCCAGGTCTCCATCATGATGCGGCGGTAGGGCTTCTGTTCATAACTTATCCTGACCATGTAGACTTTCAATTCCAGGCCGAAGAGAGCGCAGCCAAAGGCCAAAGCGCTCCCCCATTGGCCGGCACCGGTCTCCGTGGTGAGGCGCGTCTGTCCCTCCATCTTATTGTAGTAGGCCTGGGCTACGGCGGTGTTGGGCTTATGGCTCCCCGGGGGGCTCACCCCCTCCCATTTGTAATAGATCCTGGCCGGGGTATCCAGTGCCTTTTCCCAGCGCCTAGCCCGGTAGAGAGGTGTGGGACGCCAGAGTTTGTATACCTCCCGCACCTCCTCTGGGATCTCGATCCATCGTTCCCTGCTAACCTCCTGTTTGATGAGTTCCATGGGGAAGACGGGTGCTAGATCGTCAGGCCCCATAGGCTCAAGGGTGATAGGGTGCAGGTAGGGAGGCGGTGGGGAGGGCAAGTCGGGCAGGACGTTGTACCAGTGCGTCGGAATCTCCCCCTCAGGCAAAAAGATCTTATACTCTTCCATCGCGCTCTCCTTTCTGAAATCATGGTGACGATTCCACCCCTATGTCCTCATAGCCCCTCCTTTCTAGGCAAATAATTCAAAACCCCCATCCCAAAGGGACGGGGGTTCTCCTCGCGGTGCCACCCTTTTTGGGCTTAGCAAAAACCCGCCGTGAACGGCGGGTTAGCCAGCCCCACTCATAGCGGATA
>JAUVHF010000187.1 GCA_030593425.1 Anaerolineales bacterium | reverse complement strand
GAGGGGGAGGTGGTCAAGAAAGAGTGGGAGGACAGAGAGGGCTACATGTTCGGCACCACCTACATCGAGGGGAAAGGAGAGTTCAAGGGACATACCTTGAAGGTCTGGTTCAAGAACGAGAACCACGTCTCCTGGCTGGATGAGGAGCCCTTCGTAACCAGCCCCGATTTGGTCACCATCGTGGACCGCAAGAGCGGGGAGGGGATAACGAACACCCTCCTCGATGCTGACCAGGAGGTGGCAGTCATCGGCGTGAGGGGGCTGGGTGGTGCCGGACCTCGCTATTTCGGCTTTGAGATCGATTACATCCCCATAGAGGAGAGGATGAAGGGGCGCTAGGGGTTAGCGAGAAAAGCGAGGCTTCACGTCATGTTGGCTCATATTCTCCACTCCCCGCCCTCGATGACCAACTTGTCATCCAGGAGCAGATCGGGCTCAGGGATGACGAAATCCTGGTGGAGGTCAGCGGTGACCGTGCCTCCCATATGGGAGTTATCGCCGATGGCCAGGTGCACCGTGCCCTTTATCTTCTCCGCCTCCAAGACGTTATCGGGCTGCTTGGCGTTGGGGTTGGTACCGATGCCCAACTCAGCCAGGTTGCGGCGGGCCTTATATATCTCCTCCTCGCTCTCCAATTTGAGCAGCCCTTTGAACCTCTCCCCTACCTTCCCCCCGCCCTCGATTCGCACTACCAGCCCTTGGTGAAAGTGGAGGGTCATATCCTCGGTGAGGTTTGGATACCAGCCTGCCTGGACCACGATGATCCCCTCGGCCGTCCCCTCCACAGGGGCGGTATAGGCCTCCCCGGCGGGGAGGTTGCTCCAGGCTCCCTTGGCGGTGCAGAGGCCGGTATCCACTCCCCCGCTTCGGCCAGCCAGGCTGAAGCGGATATCGGTCCCGGCCGGGGAGCGGACTATAGCCCTCTGAGCCGCGGTGATCAATTCGGCCAGCCTCTCCGTGTCGGCCGCCACCTGATGGTAGTCCACGGCCATGGGCCCACCAGGGTGGAACATCCGGGCCAGGAAACCGGGCATGCTGGCGATGCGCACCCCGGCCTTCGTGGCCTCTGCTCGGGCATCAGTATGAGAGAGGGAGTGGTTGGTGATAGCGATGACCACGTCGGCCTGACGCATCCTCTCCAATACCGCTTCCCCTGGCTTCCCCGCATGCATCCCCACCGAAGGGTAGGGGTAAAATCCCACCGTGGAGTGGGGGAAGGCCTCTTTTGCTATCTCCGCCACCATCTTGGCCAAAATCGAGCGCTCCAGTTGGCTCATCAACTCCCAGGGGTCTGCCTCCTGCCAATGGGCCAGGTTGGGAGGGTCGGTGACTACCAGCAGCCGCTCTCCCTCCTTCAGCCCCATGTTGAGCCGCAACATGCTGAGCACCCCTTCTTCGATCAGTTCCCTCTTTGGCCGAGCCATGAGATCCTCTCTTAAGTTACTATTGGCGCTTCTTGCCGCCAGCAGAGCCATTATACCACAGGAAAAGCGGGTAACCCTCCCACGTCCGCGAGTAGATGCCTAAGCCCGGAATCGGACTGGAGACACCTTGATTTTCAGTCGCCTGTTATTGAGAATAGTGGTGCCTACCGTCTTCACTACATCGGCTCTTGTTTCGTTGTCAAGAGGTTGTGAGGGGCCAGTCAGCCTCTATGAATCTGGATCGGATAGCAAGGGATATGACTGGACATCAGGGGTAGGAGATAACGCCTAGTCCCATCCAATTCGGAGATCGCCCTTTCCCTCGTTGGACTATTTGATAGTTGAGAAACCATGCCCGGTAAAGATGCAAGGCTGACAATACCTTGTCCAAAAGTGGAAGTGGAATATGTCACGCCCCCTGACTTTCAGCCCTCCTCTTCAACCGCTGGGCCACCTTGCGAGTCACCTCGCTTAGAAAGTTGAAATAAGCCTCCTCATCGGTCATCAGCCACAGTTTCTTCTCATCGATCTCTTCCTTCAAATGGCTGTAGAACTCCCTATCTTCAACCTCTTCGCTCTTGAGGAGGAAGTCCAGGAGCCGGCTAGCAGCATCGATGAGTCGGAAGGTGCCATAGGTCTCCGGTTCGTCTACGCAGCCTCGGGCGCTGGTCACCAGGAAGGTGAGAAGTTCGAAGGCCTCTTCTTCGCTGAGCACCTTGGTCTGGTTCATTGCCCCCACTCCTCCCCGTAGCGATTGAGGAAGGCGATCTCCTTCAATGGCTTCCTTTCCGGAGCCTCCGGGAGGCTCTCATAGTGGCCCAGGGTGACGATGAGGGAGGGCTCGATCCCTTCCGGAACCTCCAGGATCTCCCGGAGGGCTTCCTTGGCGAAGGAGGCCACCACACAGGTGCCGATCCCCAAAGAGAAAGCGGCCAACATGATATTCTGAGCCGCTATGCCACAATCAGCGGCATAAAGCCACTCGTCCCAAGCCCGGGCTCCCGCTTTCTTCTTCATGCAGATGACGATGAAGGCGGCCGGCAGGGCGAAGATGCCTGGGGATACCTTCCTGATCATCTCCTTAACCTGGGGGTCGGTCACCACCACGAATCGCCACCCCTGCCGATTGCCTCCCGAGGGCGCCCATCGGGCTGCATCTAGAATCTCGGTCAAGATCTCCTTAGAGATAGGTTCATCGGTGAACTCCCTGATGCTTCTTCTCCCTTTAATAGCCTCTAGAGCATCCATTTCAAGCCTCCCAAGAGATGAGCTACCGCAAAGACGGGTGTAGCGAACTGGGGTGAGACACAACTAAGATAATATGAAATCTACGTCAAGTCAATACCAAGCGTCTCTGCGGCCATCAGAATCAAATGGCCACGCCCCTGATAATCGAGCACTACCTACTGGTGGGGATGGACGCCACCATACCTCTGTGCTATAATCGTTTTTGTTTTGAGATCGCTTCCCCGACAGGGAGAGGTAGCAAGGCTTAAGGAGGGTGCAGTGTTAAGACGGCTCTTTTTAGCCCTTTCTCGCAGCCAGGGATTGAGGGAGTTCGTGGTTCGTTTCCCCATCGCCCGGCGGATATCCCGCCGCTTCGTGGCCGGCGAGACCCTGGAGGAGACTATAGAGGCGGTGCGGGGGCTGAATCGAAAGGGACTGCTGGCCACTATCGACCACTTGGGAGAGAGCATCACCTCCCGAGAGGAGGCCAGCGAGGCCGCCGAGGAATATTTGAGGGTTCTAGATGGGACCGAAGAAGGAGGGGTCGACTCCAACGTGAGCCTGAAACTCACTCAGATGGGGTTGGATATCGATCAGGATTTCTGCCAGAAGAATGTGGAGATGATCGTAGAGCATGCCAAAAGGTATGGGAATTTTGTGCGCATAGACATGGAGGGCTCGCCTCATACGGAGAGGACCCTTCAGGTCCACAGGGCGCTCCGAGAGAGGTACGACAACGTGGGGGTGGCTATCCA
>JAUVHF010000087.1 GCA_030593425.1 Anaerolineales bacterium | reverse complement strand
CCCCAAAAGTTGGACTCGGTAGTATTGTGAGAGGTTAACCCTCTCGGGCCGTGGTGCTAGGATGAGACTGCGCCAAGAGGAGGGAACCGCCATGGGCAAAGCTACGAGACGCTACTCACCGAAGCTAAAGTTTCAAGTCCTCGCGTTGACAGAGCCCTTTCCAATGGGTTATAATGAGACTTGGGTTGATCATGTTGCCTTCCGCAAGGTGGGAGGGCGATGAGGTTGACATGCTCCTCCGTATCGCCAGTGAGAGAGCGCTTTCCTGCCAGAAGTGGTCATGTCACGGAGGAAAGGGGGTGAGATATCGATCATTTTGGATGGCGGAGGCCCTGGGGGTTGCATCTAGCTCGGTCCCCGGCGGCTTCTCAAGGAGGTACGAGTACTCTCTGTAAGGAAAGGAGTTAAGATGAGGTACCAAGACCTGTTGAAGATCTTTGGGGTAATGATTGTCTTAGGCCTATTGGTTTCGGCTTGCGCTGCACCGGCCACGCCGACTGCCCCCCCTGCAGCCGCTACACCGACTCCCCCTCCTCCAACCGCCACACCGATTCCCCCCAAGGAGAATGTGGCGGTCTATGCCCATTACACAACTTACCCCGATATCGATCCCAGTATCAGTTTCTCCGACGACTCGGCGGTGGTATCCAACGCCTATGAGACCCTGGTTTGGTACAACCCCCCGGGGAGCGCGGAGTTGCTGAGCCCAGGCCTGGCCACCAGTTGGGAGTCCAATGAGGACGGCACGGAGTGGACCTTCCATCTGCGCGAGGGGGTCAAGTTCCACGATGGCACCGACTTCAACGCCGAGGCAGTGAAGTACTCTGTCGAACGGACCATGGGGATGGAGATGGGTGCTTCCTACATTTGGTGGACAGTGGACGAGATCGAGGTCGTTGATGAGTACACGGTACGCTTCAAATTGTCATATGCCGCGCCTCTAGATCTGATCGCCTCGTCTGGCTACGGCTCTTGGATGATGAGCCCTAGCTGCACCGAGGCCCACGACAGCGATTGGCTCAACGAGGGACATGATTGTGGAAGCGGTCCCTACATCATCGACAGCCGGGAGCGGGGTCAGCGCCTGGTCATGACCCGTTTCGATGACTATTGGGGCGGTTGGGAGGAAGGGCAGTTCCATAAGGTGGTCTTCGATGTCGTTGAAGACCCCACCGTGCGGCAGCAGATGATCGAGGCCGGCGAGGGCGATGTCACCCTCCTGTTGGCGCGGGAGAACTACGAAGCGCTCGATGCCCGGGAGGATATCACCGTCTATACTAACCCCAGTTTCCAGAACCTCTTGGGCTTGCTGAACCATAAGAAGGCGCCCTTGGACAACGAATTGGTGCGCCAGGCCATCTCCTACGCCTTCCCCTATGATGATCTCATCACCAACGTGATGATGGGGTACGCAGCGCAGGCCCACGGCCCCGTACCCACCGGCATGTGGGGCTACAGTGAAGACCTGTTCCAGTATACATACGACCTGGACAAGGCCAAGGACCTGTTGGCCCAGGCCGGCTACCCCGACGGTGGTTTCGACCTGCTCCTGACCTACGCTAGCGGCGACCTGGACGAAGCCCAAACGGGGGAGTTGTGGAAGGCAGAGTTGGCCAAGTTGGGGATCAATCTGGAGGTCCGGGCGATGAGTTGGGAGCCCCAATGGGACCTAGGCATCTCGGACCCGGCGGTGGCTCAGGATATCTTCCTGTTCTACTGGTGGCCGGATTATGTCTCCCCCTACAGTTTCCTCTTCAGCATGTTCCATTGCGAGGAGGAGATCCTCTTCAACTTGGGCTATACCTGTGATGCCGAGTTCGACGAGATGATCGACCGGGCCGATGCACTTTCCGGTAGCGATCGAGCGGGGGCGGAACGGCTCTTCATCGAGGCGCAGGAGATGCTGGTCGACAATGCCGACGCTGTTTTCATCTTCGACGTCGCCAACACCCATGTCCTCCGCTCCGACATCAAGGGGTATGCGGACAACCCAGCCTATCCCCACGTGGTGTTCTTCTACAAACGGTCGCGATAGAGAAACGGGGCGCTCCCCGCGGGGAGCGCCCCGAACCCCCTACTTAGTTGCTCAGCCGAGGGGCGTTCGGTTCAGTGAGGGCGGAGTGAAGTGAGAAAGTGGGTCTATCTCGGCCGGCGTCTGGCCTTGGCCGCTTTGGTCCTTCTGAGCGTGTCAGTCATCACTTTCTTTATCTCCCGCGTCGTGCCCTCCAATCCCGCCGCCAAGTGGGTGGGTCCCCACCCCACCAAGGAGCAAATCGCTGCCGCCCGCATCAAGCTAGGTCTGGACAAGCCTCTCTATGCCCAGTACTTCATGTACATGAGCGATCTGTCACGCGGTGACTTCGGCGTCTCCGTTCGCACTCATCAGCCCATCATCAAGGATCTGAAGACCTACCTCCCGGCCACCCTGGAGTTGGTGCTGGTGGGCACCATCATGGCCTTGGTCATCGGCATCCCTTTCGGGGTTCTTTCGGGGGCCAAGAAGAACAGCCTCCTCGACCATCTCAGCCGTCTCCTGGCCATAGCTGGAGTCTCCATGCCCACCTTCTGGATGGGGTTGCTCTTGCAACTCTTCTTCTTCGGCAAACTGGGGATCCTGCCCCTGGGGAGCCGGGTGGATATCGCCACTACCCTCTACCATCCGGTCCAGCAGATCACCGGTTTCTACCTCATCGACAGCCTAGTGACGGGAAACTTGCCTGCTTTCCGAAACACCCTAGTCCATCTCATCTTGCCGGCCTTCACCTTGGGTACCTACGCCATTGGCTTGACCATCCGCATGACCCGCTCCACTATGATAGAGGTCTTGGAGGAGGGGTACATAACTGCCGCTCGAGCGGCGGGCATCCCCGAACGGACCATCCTCTTCCGCTTGGCCTTGAAAAACGCCATCATCCCCACCTTGACCGTCGTGGCACTTTCCTTCGTCTATTCCGTGACCGGGGCCATCCTGGTGGAGGTGATCTTCTCCTGGCCGGGCTTGGGCCGCTACGTTACCGAGGCCGTCCTGGGCGTCGACTTCCCGGTGATCATGGCCGTCACCCTGGTTGTGACCGTTCTCTACGTCTTCATCAATTTGTCTATGGATCTATTGCAGGCCTTTTTGGACCCCAGGGTTACCCTGGGCTGAATGGAGGAGTGGCTTCATGAGGATCAGGGTCATCGCACCGGTGACCACCAGAAGTTTTCTAGGCCCAACGGAGCAAACCTATGTGGCTGCGGCCCGTCCTGATAGCGAGATCAGCGTGGTGGGCCTGGATAGGGGGCCCGCTTCCTTGGAGTCGGATTATGAGGACGCTTTGGCCGTCCCAGACCTACTGAATAAGGTGCGGGCTGCCGCGCGGGAAGGGGTCGATGCATTGATCATCGACTGCATGGCCGACCCCGGACTAGCGCCGGCGCGGGAGTTGGTCTCGATTCCAGTAGTCGGCGCGGCCCAGGCCTCCATGCACCTGGCGGCCATTTTGGCTCATCGCTTCTCGGTGGTGACCATCCTGGAGCGGGACACTCCCCTCATCGAGCGGATGGCCCGCCTTTACGGCCTCAAGGATAAATTCGCCTCGACCCGAGCAGTGAATATTCCCGTCCTGGAGTTGGACAAGGACCGAGGTCGATTGCTCGAGGCTCTGATAGAGCAGTCGGCTAAGGCGGTCCTGGAGGACAGGGCGCACGCCATCGTCTTCGGCTGCACGGGCATGAAGGGTTTGGCTCGAAGGGTGCAGGAGGGCTTGGCCCAGCGGGGTTGCGAGGTGCCGGTCATAGACCCTTCGCTGGCCGCCCTGAAGTGGGCTGAAAGTCTGGTGGATACGGGGCTGGCCCACAGCAAGCGCACCTACCCCCATCCGCCGGAGAAAGAGATCTCGGGCTATGGAGAGGGGAGATCGCCTTCACCAAAGGGCTCGCGGGGTAAAAGCGGGGGCGCGGTAAGACTTGGCGTCGTCATCCCCGTGGTGGGGGAGAAATGGGTGGCCCACGTCACGGAGGCTTATGGGCGCTTCACTCGACCGGGTACCCAGCTCAGCGCCGTGACTCTAGACAAAGGCCCCTTTTCCATCGAATCGGCTTACGATGAGGCTTTGGCCGTCCCCGACCTCCTTTTCAAGGTGCGGGCTGCACAGGAGGGAGGGATGGACGCGGTGATCATCGACTGCATGGGGGATCCCGGCCTGGAGCCGGCCAGGGAGGCGGTGTTCATCCCCGTCGTCGGCCCCGCTCAAATCTCCATGCACCTGGCGGCGGCCCTGGCCCACCGCTTCTCGGTGATAACCGTCTTGAAGCAAGCCATCCCCTTGGCTCAGAGGCAAGTCGAGGGGTACGGTCTGGGGGAGAAGCTGGCCTCGGTCAGGGCGGTGGAGATCCCCGTCTTGGAGATGGAAAAGGATAAGGCCCGCTTGGTGAGGGCTTTGGTGGAGGAGGCAGCCCGGGCGGTGGTGGAAGATGGAGCTCACATCATCATCCCTGGCTGCACCGAGATGATCGGGCTGGCCTCAGAGGTGCAAGAGGGGTTGGCCCAGCGCGGTTGCGAGGTGCCGGTGATAGACCCCCCGGCGGTGGCCGTGAAGATGGCCGAGGCCTTGGTGGACATGGGCTTGGCCCACAGCAAGCGGAGTTATCCTACGCCACCGGAGAAGGTGGTAGTTGGCTACCCCTAGAGAGTGATTAGAAGATGGCCGTAGCGGAGAGGTGGCTGGGAGATTGGGCTCGCCAGCGGGAGTCGCAACTGGAGGAATACCGGCTCATGTTCCGGGCCTTCCGGCGGGACCGCTTGGCCGTGATCAGCCTCTTCATAATCCTTCTCTTCATCTTCGGAGCCATTTTCGCCCCTTATCTCACCCCTTATCCGGAGGAGGGAGCGGGCAGTCCCAACACAGCCCAGCGCTTCCTGCCCCCGTCCTGGGAGCACCCTTTTGGCACCGAGTACCTGGGCCGCGACGTCCTGGCTCGGGTGCTGTTCGGGGGACGGAGTTCCCTCTCCATCGGCTTCTTGGTGGTGATCATCGCGGTGGGCATCGGCATGCCCTTAGGGGCCTTGGCTGGCTATTTTGGGGGCTGGCTGGACGAGGTCATCATGCGCATCACCGACATGTTCTTGGCCTTCCCGCCGTTGCTTCTGGCCATCGCCATCGCTGCCGCCTTGGGCCCCAGTTTCGTCAATGCCATGATAGCCATCGCCCTTACCTGGTGGCCTTGGTATACCCGACTGGTGCGGGCCCAAACCATCTCGCTGAGGGAGCGCTCCTTCGTCGAAGCGGCTCGAGGGATGGGTGTGGGGAGGTTGACCATCATCTTCCGCCACATCTTGCCCAATATCTTCACCCCGGTGTTGGTGCAATCGACCATGGATATCGGCTCGGCCATCCTGACCGGGGCGGCCATGAGTTTCATCGGCCTGGGAGCCCAGCCTCCCACCGCCGATTGGGGGAGAATGGTGAGCACGGGGCGCATCTATTTCCTCCACCAGCCCTGGTATGGTACTTTCCCCGGATTGGCCATCTTCTTGGTCACCCTCTCCTTCAACCTCTTGGGGGATGGCATCCGTGAGGTCATCGACCCCCGCTCTCGGAGGGCTGCTTGATGGAGAGGCCCTTACTCTCCATGGAAGGTTTGCGGGTGCAGTTTCCCACTTATGCCGGGCTGGTGCGAGCGGTCAATGGGGTGACCTTCGACCTCCGTCAGGGCGAAGTCTTCGGCTTGGTGGGCGAGACCGGTTGCGGAAAGACGGTCACTGGCCTTTCCATCCTGCGCCTAGTGCCGCCTCCGGGCGAGATAGTGGCCGGCAAGATCGCCTTCGATGGGTCGGATATCTTATCCTTGAGCGAGGCGGAGATGCAGGAGATCCGGGGAGGGCGCATAGCCATGATCTTCCAGGACCCCTCCGCATCTCTGAACCCGGTCTTCACCGTGGGCGAGCAGATCTCCATGGTCATCCGCCAACATCGGCCGGTAACCAGAAGCCAGGCTTATCAGCGGACCCTGGAGATGCTGGAGGCCGTGGGGCTGCCCGATCCGCCCCGCACGGTTAAGGCCTACCCCCACGAGTTGAGCGAGGGGATGCAGCAGAGGGTAATGATCGCTATGGCCCTATCCTCGGATGCGGATCTCCTCATCGCCGATGAGCCTACTACTGCCCTGGATGTGACCATCCAGGCTCAAATATTGGAGCTCTTGGCCCAGTTGCAGGAGGAGCGGGGCCTATCCATCCTCCTCATCACCCACAATTTGGGCGTGGTGGCGCAGACTTGCGATCGGGTGGCGGTGCTCTACGTGGGACATGTGGTGGAAGAAGGTCCCACGTGGGAGATCTTCAAGGCTATGAAACACCCCTATACTCAGGGGCTACTGGCGTCCATCCCCCGCCCAGGCAGCCGCGGCGAAACGCTGCCGGCCGTCCCAGGCTCGGTGCCCAGCGGGTTGGACCTCTTTCCTGGCTGTCCCTTTCGGCCCCGCTGCTCTCGGGCCATGGAGGTTTGTCAGAAAGAGCCCCCCGCCCTCATCCCCGTAGGTCCGGAGCATTACGTGGCCTGTCACCTCTACCAGGAGGTAGCGAGATGAACGGGCCGCTGGTGCTGGTGAACGGGCTCATCAAACACTTC
>JAUVHF010000202.1 GCA_030593425.1 Anaerolineales bacterium | reverse complement strand
TACTTCTACCCTTGATTCTCGGCCACAGCCTCAAGTCCTTCTCCCACTCTACACCCAGACGGTGAGCCCGGCGGGAGTGTACCAATCCCGAACGCTTTGCGCGTTTCTGAGACTGGAACTACCCTGGGCGAAACTCCCTATATCGTCCTCCCTTAGACCCCTGTTTCGGTCAGGACCCAGCGAAGTTTCTCCGTGCTCAAATTGCCGCCACTGAGAATGAGGGCTACCGTCTTCCCTCGCAGGCGATCTTTCAACTTGATGGCCCCAGCCAAGGCGGCGGCTCCCCCTCCCTCAGCTAAGTTGTGGGTCTTCTCCAAGAGGAGCAAGATAGAGCGGCGGAGCTCCTCCTCGTTCACCAGGACGAAATCAGACAAATAGTCGATCAGGATGGCCAGGGGCAATTCAAAGGGGGCGCGGGTCTGCAACCCCTCGGCGAAGGTCTCAGCCTTCTCCGTGGTTACCCTGCGCCTCTCCTTCCAAGATAGATAGACCGAAGGGGCCTTCTCCGCCTGCACACCTATCACTTCGATACGGGGGTTTACCGCCTGGGCCACGATGCAGGCCCCGGCGGCACCACTGCCCCCGCCAATGGGCACTAAGATGGCCTCGACCTCGGGCAACTCCTCCACGATCTCTAGAGTCTCGGTGGCCACCCCAGCGATGAGGAGGGGTTCATTGCCGGAACTCACATACCGATAACCCTTCTCCACCGCCAACCTCTCGCAATAGGCCTTGGCGTCGTCGAAATCAGCCCCATGGAAGAGCACCTTGGCACCCAGGTTGCGCATGGCCTCCACCTTCCCCGGGTTGGCACCCTGTGGCATAACTACACGGGCCTCGACGCCAGCGGTGCGGGCCCCATAGGCTATCGATTGACCATGATTGCCCGTAGAAGCCGTAATGACACCCTGTGGTTTCTCCTCCTCGCTCATGTTGGCGAAAAGGTTGACCCCTCCTCGCACCTTGAACGCCCCCACCGGCTGATGATTCTCATGCTTGATGTAGATCTCACTGCCCAACATCTCGCTCAACGAGGGGTAATAATAGAGCGGGGTACGGGGCAGGTAGCGCGCAATGATCTGTTGGGCCCTCAAGACCTCGGCAAATGTGGGCCGAGGGTATCGGCTGGCCACTGTCAAGATGTCCTCACTGACTACCCCTTCCATTCTCCCTACCTCCTCTCACACCAAACTCGGAAGTAGCGCCAGACCAATATAGCACTCCAGGCGCAGGGAAGCAATAACCCCTTCCGTCCTCACTCGGAAGCGGCTGTTCTTACGAGGATCGCGGGGCGTCTTCGAGCCCACGGGAAGCTCTTCCGTTGAACAGTTCCGCAGCAGGATAGCTATTCCAGTATTCGGAACCTCTCCGAGGGCCTCCGGAGGCTCAGGAGAAGGCGGGAGAGGTATCGGAGAAGAGAATCTGGGCGTCCCCGGCAGACAGGAAGGAGACAGAAAAAGATGGACAAGAGGGTAAGCGTGGCAAGAGGCCGCCTAACGCCCTTCAGCTGAGTGGTTCACTCTAGGTAGTGCCTCTATTGGCGCCTTTCGCACCCCCTGAGCCGACGTTGAATTTCCGCCGTCCACAGGGCCCGCTCCAGCGAGTTGCAAGGCCGCCTTCTACGAATTGTAAGAGGACTTAGTCAATCGTCACTCGCGTGCAGTGCATACACGCGAAGCGTCTTCCCACTCGGTCGCAGGGTCTCTTTCTCAAACTGCATACCGATCTTAATGGCAACCCTCTCTGATGCAGCGTTCCTCGGATCAACAAGGGAGACGATCCGCTCGAGGCCTAACTCTTCAAAGGCGTAGTTCTTGACTGCGGAAGCCGCCTCAGTTGCGTACCCTTTTCCCCAGACGGACGGAGCAAACACATAGACTAGCTCGAATTCCGCCTGGCCGTCAACTTCTTTGTCAATGAGCCCGCAATGCCCAATGATTTGGGCTGATGCTTTCTCGACTACAGGCCATAGGTCGATCTCGGGCGGAGGGCTCAACTCTGCATCTTCTTCAAATCCCTGGCGGCTTTTCTCGCGATCGCGTGGCCCTCCCATGTATTGAGTTACCTTAGGATCTGCCCACAATGTGGCCAGCGCTTGAGCATCGTCGGTCCGCAGTGACCTCAACAACAGTCTTTCAGTTTCTATTTGCACCTTTTGCCTTACCTTATAGAATTCACCGATACTGCGCCTTTGAACGATCAAATCAACATATCAATGGGCGGTCTAACGGCTGCGAGCTGCACGGCCAAGGATAAGACGACTCGACTACATCTTCGCGCCCATCCTTGGTCCGCTGCAGCGATTGCTAGGCGGCTCAATGGCAAGGCTTCTAGGGGTGCAAGCCGCGACCTCGCGGAATCCACTCACTGGGATTTTCCCAGTCGGTCGCTTTCCAAGGCATCTTCTCCGGTCGAACCAGGTGAATGATATCCTTGAAGAATGCCAGCCGCTCCGCGTGAGTCATCGGCGTGAACGACTCTGCTATGGCCAGGTTTTGCTCTAATTGGACCATGGTCTCCATTCCCACAATCACTGTGCTGATCGGCAGACCAAAGGAATAGCGCAGAGAGCGTTCCACGTCGTGTGTCAAGCTGCCCAGCCCCAGCACTTTCATCCCAATCGTGGCGACCCCCCTAGCGTTGGCAATGGGAAGGAACTCTTCGACAAAACTGAGGATGAAATGGTCTAATGCCGAGAGGGCAATGAGTGCACTATCAAAGGGAAAGCGGTTCAGTGCCTCTACAAGCACTTGTGGGTCAGAGTGACCACTGATGCTGATGTGGCGCACTAGCCCCTCCTCACGGGCTTTGACAGCTGCCTCCAGCGCACCATCTTTGCCAGTGAACGCGTCCAGCCTGGCATGGTCCCACACGTTATGCAATCGCCACTCGTCCACATAATCGGTTTGGAGCCGGATCAGACTTCCCTCCAGTTGACGACGGGCCCCATCGCGGGTTGTGTCCGAGGTCTTGGTGGCAATCCACATCTCAGACCGCCGGTGTTTGACCACCTTGCCCAGACGAGTCTCCGCTTGTCCTTCGGAGTAAATCCAGGCGGTATCAAAGTAACGGATACCCCGGTCAATGGCGGTGTTGACGATTGCA
>JAUVHF010000075.1 GCA_030593425.1 Anaerolineales bacterium | reverse complement strand
GGCTGGCCCTGCGGGCTGGCTCACCGCTTTCATCGTAGGCTTTCTTTTCTTCGGAGCCACTCCAGAACTGTTAGCCTATTCCCAATTAAGGGGGGTGCTTCTTAGCCTCTTCGTGCTCTATATCATTTGGATGGCTCTTCTTCTCTACAACGCGGTGAACGAAGCGGGGGCCATCGACGTGATCAGCGAGGGGATCTCTCGCCTCACGGGGGACAAGACCCTACAACTTTTGATCCTGGGCTGGGTCTTCAGCGCCTTCCTTCAAGGGGTAGCCGGCTTCGGAGTGCCCATAGCGGTAGTAGCGCCCCTTCTCATGGGGTTGGGCTTTGAGCCGGTGGTAGCGGTAGTGGCTCCGGCTATCGGCCACTCTTGGTCCGTCACCTTCGGTGACATCGCCTCCTCTTTCAACGCCCTCATCGCCACTACCGGCCTCTCTGGCCTGGAGTTAGCCCCTTGGTCGGCTTTCTTCCTGGGGGTAGCCTGTTTCGGTTGTGGCCTCTCAACTGTGCACGCTTGCCAGGGGGGGCGGGCTCTTCGCCATTCTTTGCCTGCCCTTTTGGTCATCGGGTCGGTCATGGCCTCAGTGCAGTACTTGCTGGCGACCCGGGGTCTCTGGAACCTGGCCGGCTTCGTAGCGGGGATGGCTGGATTAGTAGCCGCTCTTGGGGTGACCCGCCTCGCTCCCTATCGAGGGCGGGGGCCAGCCCCTTTGAAGGCCTCTAAGATGGGGCTGGGGGTGGCGGTCTCGGCCTATCTCCTCCTCATCGTCATCGTGACCGCCGCCGAACTTTGGCCGCCGTTACATCGCCTCCTCAATAGTGTAGTGATCACTGTTCACTTCCCCCAAGTCGAAACTGCTCTCGGTTGGGTGACCGAGGCCGGACTGGGGAGGAAGATCAGTCTCTTCGGCCATGCAGGGGCCCTTTTAGCCTACGCTTCCATCTTGGCCTATTTCATATATCGGCGGGCAGGCCTCTACAGAAGGGGAGCCGGCTTTGCCATCCTTTCTCAGACCGCACGTTCCGCCATCCCTTCCACTATAGGGATAGTCTCTATGGTGGGGATGGCCATGATCATGGACCATACCGGCATGACTATCACCTTGGCCCAGGGCCTAAGTCGCCTAGTGGGCCAGGCCTTCCCTTTCCTCTCCCCTTTCATAGGGCTCCTGGGAGCCTTCATGACGGGGAGCAACACTAACTCTAACGTGGTCTTCGCTCCCCTGCAGAAGAGCACCGCTGAACTGGTCGGAGTGGCTATCCTCGTCATCCTGGGGGCTCAGACCACGGGGGGCTCGTTGGGGAGCATGCTGGCCCCGGCCAAGATCATCGTCGGTTGCAGCACCGCCGGGCTGGAGGGACGAGAGGGGCTCGTTTTGAGGAAGACCATCGGCTACGGCTTGGCTATCACTGCCCTAGTGGGAGGTCTCGCCTGGCTCATAACCCGGTAAGAGGCCAAAGAGAGACCTAAGTTGCCTCTCCAGGCTTTGGCCCTTCTGGTCATGATGACCACTCCGGCACCCTGGAAGGGATCGGGGCACCCAAATAGACCCTCGCTCTCTTTGAAGGCGATGGCCGGAGGGGTGCTTATCGCCCCCTGAGGGTCATAAGGGTGGGCTGGTCACCTAGGGCAGGCTAAGGCTATTCTGGAGAGGGTTGCCTCTCTTCTGAGGCCAGGGCTGGCTCTCTAACTCCACAATAGGGACAGAGCTCCCAGGCGAGATGAAGGAGGCGGCCGCAATTGGGGCAGGCCTTTTTCAGTTGGGTGTGGCAGTGGGGACAGAAGAGGTAGTCGGGCTCGATGGGACGTTTGCAGGCCGGGCAGGAGTCTCGCTCTTCGATATCTTGGAGCAGGGCTTCCTCCTCCAGCGACCGTTGATAAGCCTCGGCTAGGGTCTCTTGAGGGCGGAGGATGAAGTAGAGCAGAAGCCCCGGGAGGTTGAAGACCAGGACTAGAAGGGTGGCCAGAAGTTGGACGAATATATCCCGCGATCGAGAGCGGATATCACGGAAGGCCCAGATGACCAGGCTTAGAAGAAAGGCCAAAAAGTAGAACCCCAAAATGAAGCCGCTCACGATCAAGATATGTTCTAAGTCGACTTGCATCGCCTCTCCTGTGGAAGTTAAGGTATAGTGGATTATACCATCTTTTCTTCCCCTTGTCATCTGTAAAGAGACCTTAAAACTTGCTCCCCTTCCCCTTTTAGGAGGCTGCTTTATTTGTATGCTCTCTCCTCTTGTGGTATAATCGAAAAAGAATAACCTGGGCGAGGCCCTAAGGGGCGGGAGGGACGAGATGATCAGGGTGACGGTGGACAGCATAAAGGTTAGCCTCATCTCCAACCACCGTGTTGTAGTCCTCAAAGACGAGAACACGGAGCGGTACCTCCCCATCTGGATCGGTCCCTTTGAAGCCGACGCTATCACCATAGGCATGCAATCTATAGAGATGTCACGCCCCTTAACTCACGACCTGCTCAAGTCCCTCGTCGATGGGGTAGAGGCTTCCGTCTCCCACATTTTGGTCAACGATTTGAGGGATGATACTTTCTATGCCCAAATCGTCATCGAGTTCAATGGGCAGCAGATAGAGATCGACTCCCGCCCCAGCGATGCCATCGCCCTCGCTGTCCGGGCCAAAGCACCCATCTATGTGGCCGAATCGGTGATGGAGAGGGCGGGTATCGTGCCCAGCCAGGAGAGGGAAAGCCTCACCGCCGAGGAAGAGGAGAAGCTAGCCCCCTTCCGCGATTTCGTAGATAGCCTTGATCTGGATGATCTTGGCGGGGGGTAGGCATGGCCACAGTAAGGCTACCCCCCCAGAACATCGAGGCCGAACAGTCGGTATTAGGCAGCCTCCTTCTCGACCGTGACGCGGTGCTTAAGGTCTCTGCCTTTTTGCGCCCCGAAGATTTCTACCGCCAATCCCACAGCCTCATCTATAAAGCGATACTGGACCTCCACGAACGACGTCAGCCAGCGGATATGATCACCCTCTGCGATGAACTGGAGCGGCAAGGCCAATTAGATGAGGTAGGAGGGCCCAGTTACCTCACCTCCCTCATCAATGCGGTGCCCACCCCGGTCTATGTGGAGGACTATGGGCGGATCGTGGAGCGGGCGGCGGTGCTCCGGCGTCTCATCGGGGCGGCAGGTGAGATAGCAGGTATCGCCTACGAGGAAGCCGATGAGGTGGATCAGATCATCGACCGGGCGGAGCAGATCATCTTCAGCGTGGCCCAAAGGCGGGTGGAGCGGGATCTGGCTCCCATCCAGCAGGTGCTGGATCGATATTACGACCGGATCGAATACCTCTACCAGCATCGGGGGGAGACTATCGGCCTCCCCACCGGCTTCTACGATCTGGACAAACTCCTGGGCGGCCTACAACCAGCGGACCTCATCATCGTAGCCGGTCGACCGGGCATGGGCAAGACCAGCCTAGTCTTAACTATGGCCGAGGTGATCGCCCGCAGGCAGAAGGCCACCATCGCCCTCTTCAGCCTGGAGATGCCTGGGGAGCAAGTGGTGCAGCGTCTCGTCTCTGCCGGATCGGAGATCGAGTCCCAGAGGCTTCGGATCGGGGAGTTCGAGGAGGAAGAGTTAAAGAGGATAGTCGACGTTATGGGTGAGCTATCGGAGATGTCCATCTTCATCGATGACACTCCGGCCATAACTCCCATGGAGGTGAGGGCTAAGGCGCGACGGCTCCACGCCGAATACGGGGTGGACCTGGTCATCGTCGACTACATGCAGTTGATGAGGGCTGGGATTAGAGCCGAGAACCGCGTCCAGGAGGTCTCATATATCTCTCGGCAACTCAAATCCTTAGGCCGCGAATTGAGGGTCCCTGTGGTGGCCGTCTCCCAACTCTCGCGGGCTGTCGAACTCAGAGCGGATAAGCGGCCCGTGCTCTCCGACCTTAGAGAGTCGGGCTCCATCGAACAGGATGCGGACGTGGTCCTCTTCATCTACCGTGAGGTTGCAGAAGAGGATTCCGATGAGACCAGCCTGGCGGACATAGTGGTGGCCAAGCATCGCAACGGCCCCACTGGGCAATTTCAACTCCTTTTCCAGAAGAAACAAGCCAAGTTCTTGAACTTTGTACGACCTGAAAGAGTAGAAGAGCAACCCCAGACCGCGCTTTGAAGGTATCTTTGGTGGTTAGAAGATGAAAGGGTTTGCTGGTATCCCCGAAGGAAAAGTCCGCTTCACCCCTCTCCCCGATCTCTTCTTTAGTCAACTTATGCCCCGCATCGATAACCTGCCGGAATTAAAGGTCACCCTCCATCTCTTCTGGCTCCTCCAGGGCAAGAAGGGCCATCTCAGGTATGCTAGCCTCCAGGAACTGAGAGAAGACCCCTTGCTCCTGGCTGGGTTGTCCGTAAAGGATCCCGAGGGAAAGGTGGCTGGCCGGCGCCCAGAGGATCTCCTCGACGAGGGGCTGGAGAGGGCTGTGGCCCGGGGGACCCTGTTACGGGTTGGTGACAGCCAAGAGAGTTGGTATTTCGTGAATGACCCCCCATCGCGCCAGGCTGTAGAGGAAATAGAGCGGGGGGAGTTGAGGCTGGAAGGGATACCCTCCAGGCCAGGGGAGGGGGTGGAGGTGGAACGACCTAATATCTTCACCCTCTATGAGCAGAACATCGGCCTCCTCCAACCCCTGATCGCTGAAGAGTTGCGGGAGGCGGAGAAAACCTACCCCCCCGCCTGGATAGAGAAGGCTTTCAAGATAGCGGTGGAGCGAAACGCCCGAAATTGGCGATACATACAGGCTATCCTTCAGCGCTGGGCTCGGGAGGGGAAAGACGACGGAGCCCCTAAACGGGGTTCTAAGGGGGATCGTTATCGATACTTCAAGGGGAAGTATGCCGATTACCTCGAAGAGTGAGAAGGAGACCTGTCCCGTCTGTGAGGGGTTGGGTTACCTCTACCGCGACGTGGAGCCTGGTCATCCCGATTTCGGCAACCCCATAATCTGCCGGTGCAAGGAAGGCGAGTTGGCCCGTAAGCGGTTAGAGGATCTGCGCCAGGCCAGCAACCTGGGGCTCCTCTCCCGCCTGACCTTCAAGACCTTCAAGCCGGAGGGATATGGCCTCCCTCCCAGACAGAAACAGAATCTCCGTAGGGCCTATGAGTTGGCTAGGGAGTACGCCGAGCAGCCCCAGGGCTGGCTGATCCTCACCGGAGGTTATGGCTGTGGCAAGACCCATTTGGCAGCGGCCATCGCCAACTATTGCGTGGAGCAGGGGCGCCCTACCCTCTTCGTGGTAGTCCCCGACCTCCTGGATCACCTCCGGGCGGCCTTCAGGCCCGATAGCCCGGTCACTTATGACCAGCGGTTCGAGATGGTGCGCACTGCGCCTCTCCTCATCCTCGACGACCTAGGGGCTCAAAGCACCACCCCTTGGGCCCAGGAGAAACTCTATCAGATCCTCAACTACCGTTACAACGCTCAACTCCCCACCGTCATCACTACCAATCACCGCTTGGAGGAGATAGACCCCCGATTCTTGTCCCGGATGACTGACCCCGACCTATGCCAGATCTACATTATCGAGGCTCCCGACTTCCGCGGCTCCGTAGGCAACCCCTACGATGCCCTGAATAGGCTCAGCCTGCACTCCGATATGACCTTTGAGAGTTTTGACCCCCAGCGGACTGAACTGCCTGCCAACGAGCAGAGGAACTTGAGGCAGGCTTATGAGATCGCAAAGGAGTACGCCAAGAACCCTGAGGGCTGGCTGGTATTTATGGGGCGGGATGCTTGTGGGAAGACCCACCTGGCGGCGGCCATCGCCAACTACCGTCAAGGCTTGGGTTACCCGGCTAGGTTGGTGGTGGTCCCCGACCTGTTGGACCATCTGCGGGCCACCTTCGCTCCTCACAGTACCGTCTCCTATGACAAGGAGTTCGAGAAGGTGCGAACCGCTCCCTTCCTGGTCCTGGACGATCTGGGCACGGAGAGTGCCACCCCCTGGGCTAGGGAGAAACTATACCAGATATTCAACTTCCGCTACCAGGCCAAGTTGCCCACGGTCATCACCATGCAACAGACCTTGGAGGAGATAGACCCTCGGCTAGGCTCTCGCATGCAGGACCATTCCCTCTGTACTATCTATCCCATAGCCGCCCCTCCCTACCGAGGCGCGGTGGTGAGGAAAAGGCAGAAGAGGGCCAGAAAGCGGTAGTATATCGGATAGTAAGGTTATCTTTAGGGGACGAGGACTCTCGTCCCCTTTTGGAAGGAGGGGTGAAGATCTCTCTTAGGGACGTTTTGGTAGGTCTCAGTTGCCGGCTCCTGGGTCTCCCCTTTCGCTTGCGGAAGCCCTCTGCATTTCCCCCCTCGCCCCGGGCGATCCTGATTTTGAAGCCCTGCTGTGTGGGAGACGTTCTCCTCTCCACCCCTCTCCTGGCCGCCATACGGAGGGCCTACCCCCAGGCCCGCCTCGACTACGCCGTGGGTCCCTGGTCTCGCCCTCTCTTGGAGACCAACCCCCATCTGGACAATCTTGTCGATTGCGGACGCGTGGGCAGCGGGCGGTACGGTTGGAGCGACTACTGGGCCCTCGTCCAACGGTTGCGAGCCAGGGAGTACGAGGCCTGCTTCGTCTTGGAGCGCTCTCCTCTGATTAGCCTTCTCCCCTATCTGGCCGGTATCCCCCACCGAGTGGGGCTAGATAGCGGCGGGCGGGGCTTCTCTTTAACCGTGCGTGTGCCCGTAGAAGGGATAAAACATGAGGCGGAACTCTACCTCGACGCCGCCCGAGCGGTGGGCATCGAAGTCGAGCGTCCAACCCTAGAGTTCCACCCTCGACCTCAGGAACGAGAGCGAGCCCAAGGCTTATTAGAGAAAGCCCACCCCTTGGTGGCTGTCCACCCCGCCGGGGGCCGGAACCCGGGGATGTACCTCCCGGCCAAGCGTTGGCCCCCGGAACGGTTCGCCATGATCGCCGATAGGGTAATCGAATCTCTCGGCTGCTCGGTGGTGTTTATAGGTGGGCCGGGGGATGAAGGGGTGGCAGCCGCGGTGATCGAGCGTATGACGAACGAACCCCTGGATTTGACGGGCCGACTGACCTGGGGGGAGACGGGAGCCGTCCTGGAGAAGTGCGACCTCTGCCTGGGGAACGACACGGGGGCCATGCACTTGGCGGTGGCCGTGGGGACCCCCGTGGTGGCCATCTTCGGCCCCTCCGCCCCCCGGATGTATGGCCCCTACGATGATAGAAGTGTGGCCTTGTGGAAGGGGTCAGAAAGCCTACCTCCTTTGAGGCAGGTCAAGCCAGAGGACGCCTCCATCGAGGCAGTGACGGTGGAGGAGGTATGGGAGGCGGTAGAGAGGCTCTTGAC
>JAUVHF010000045.1 GCA_030593425.1 Anaerolineales bacterium | reverse complement strand
TCGGATTTCGCTAGGTGAGGCAGGTTTCCACCTGTCCTGAGCCGCGCCAAAGGATACCTGCCCGACCCTTTAGGCGGCCCGGCTGACGGCCTCCCGCGCCCTTGTCAACCCATTCCGTTTATCCGTTCCCCATCCGTTGACCCCCCTTGACGGCCCGCCCCCTTCGTGCTACCCTCATACAGCATTTCCGTAAAAGGACAAAGGCAGATGATTCCAAACATTGGCACGGCTTTGATATTGACAACCCTGGCCGGGTTGTCCACCTGCATCGGCGGCCTCATAGGAGTTGCCACGAGGAGAGAGCCAGGGCCGCGTTTTATGAGCATGACTTTGGGCTTCGCGGCAGGCGTGATGGTGATGGTCTCTTTCGTGGAACTCCTGCCAGGAGGCATCGAAGTCATCGGGTTTGGCCCAGCGCATTTGGCTTTCTTCGGCGGTATGTTATCTATGTTCCTCATAGATGCCCTGGTCCCCCACACATATATCGCCGAGCGGCATCCTGCAGAGCGAGGAAGAAGAGAGGGAGGAAGGGGAAGAAGGCGACGTAGGCAGAGACTCCTAGAGACAGGGCTCTTCGTAGCCTTGGGGCTCGGCATTCACAACTTCCCTGAAGGTATGGCCACCTTCACCGCGACCCTCAAGGATGTTCAACTGGGCATAGCGATTGCCGTGGCCATCGCCATGCACAACATCCCCGAGGGTCTAGCGGTATCGGCACCGATATATGCCGCCACCGGGAGTCGGAGCCAGGCTTTCCTATGGTCCTTCCTTGCTGGGTTGGCTGAACCGGCGGGGGCCGCCTTGGCCGCAGTTGTCCTACTCCCTTTCCTGACCGATGCGCTTCTGGGTTGGCTACTGTCGGCTGTGGCCGGGGTCATGATCTTCATCTCCCTAGATGAACTAGTGCCCGCTGCACGTGAGTTTGGAGAGGAGCACCTGGCCATCACCGGAGTCATCTTCGGGATGATGGTCATGGCCGCTAGTCTGTCCATGCTACGCTAGCCACACCCCTCACCGGGGTCAACCCATTCCGTTTATCCGTTCCCCATCCGTTGACCCCTCCCCTTGAGATGCCCGCCCCTTACTCTCCACGCCTCTAGGCCACTGGAATCGAACCTTTCCCACAGGGATCCTGCAAGGATAAGGATAGGCGGCCCGGCTGAAGCCTCCGTTCCCCATATCCCACCTCCCGCTTCCCCCCTTCGCTTGCCTTCGCGTCATTCGCGATTCGCCCTTGACACCCTAGAACATTCGTGCTATAATTGTCATTGGGATTTACTCATTGGTCATTTCTCATTCAGCCCAGGTGGTTGTTTCCCATTTTTTAATTTAACTACCTCCCCTGCGCGACGAACGAAGCGAGGAGTATATCTTTTTTCGCCCGCCACTCGCCTTTTCACCTTTTCACCTTGACTGTATAAGCCCCTCGTGCTACCCTCATGTTGAGATGAAACTCCATCGCCGCCGCTACTGGCGTATCGTCTGGTTCTTCGCCCGCACTATCCTCTCCCTCCTCCTCTGGGAGGTGTTCTTGCCTCACCTGCCGGGCGGGAGGCTGGTGCGTCTCGGCGCCCCCGGCCGACGTCGCCGTCTGGCCGCCCGCTTCAGGGCTTTGGCTACGGAGATGGGCGGCGTGCTCATCAAACTGGGGCAGTTCCTCAGCGCCCGCGCCGATGTCCTCCCCCCAGAGATCACCGAGGAGTTGAGCGGCCTCCAAGACGAGGTCCCCCCCGACCCCTTCCCTCCCATCCGGCGGATGATCGAGGAGGAACTGGGCGCACCTTTGTCAGAACTCTTCGAGGAGTTTCAAGAGCGGACAGCGATCGGGGCCTCGTTAGGGCAGGTCTATCAGGCCCATCTTCCCGGTGGGGAACCGGTCATGGTCAAAGTACAACGGCCCGAGATCGAGATGTTGGTGGCTACAGACTTGGCCGCCCTTCGCTGGGCGGTGGGATGGCTGAAGCGGTACCAGCCCCTAGCCAGCCGTGCCCACCTCGATGCCCTCCTCGATGAGTTCAGCCGCACCCTCTACGAAGAACTGGATTATATAGCCGAGGGACATAACGCCGAGAGGTTCGCCGAGAATTTCGCCGGGAACCCCAAGGTGCGCATCCCCCTCCCTCGCTGGTCTCATACCACCAAGCGGGTGCTCGCCCTAGAGCGTGTAGGGGGGATCAAGATCACCGGCTACCAAGCCTTGACCGAAGCCGGTATCGACCGAGGGACTGTGGCCCAGTGCCTCTTCGGGACCTACCTCCAGCAGGTCTTCATCGACGGCTTCTTCCACGCCGACCCCCACCCCGGAAACCTATTCGTCCGTCCTCTAGGCGACCCGCCCCCCAAGGGGGACCTCTCGCGGGAGTTCCAACTGGTCTTCGTCGATTTCGGGATGGTGGGCCACCTCACCCCCCAGGTGATGGACCAACTGAGAGAGTCGGTCATCGGCCTAGCGGCTAGAGATGTGCCCCGCATAATCGAAAGTTGGGACAGGCTGGGGTTCTTCCTGCCGGGGACCGACCTGCGCCGCATCGAGGCTGCGGCGGAGAAGGTGTTCGCCCACTTCTACGGCCTTAGCATGGGGGAGTTGGCGAGGCTCGACCATCGGGAATTCGCCGCTCTAGCCCTCGAATTCCGCGACCTCATCTTCCAGATGCCCCTTCAGTTGCCCCAGGATTTCATCTTCATGGGGAGGATGCTGGGCATCCTCTCCGGCCTGGCTACAGGGCTAGATCCCGACTTCAACATCTTCGAGGGGGTGGAGCCCTTCGCCAGGGAACTCTTGGCCGCCGAGAAAGAAGAATGGGCCGAGCGTCTCCTCAACGAACTCCAGACCATGGGGGCTCTTTTGTGGAGACTGCCCCGACTCACAGAGGAGACGATGCTCACCCTCAGCCGTGGCGGCCTGGAAGTGCGCATCACCCAGTCCCAGGAGTTGGAAAGGCTGGTAGGCCGTCTAGAGCGGGGGATGGATCGGCTCCTGAGGAGCATCGTGCTGGCAAGTCTCGTCTTGACCGGAGCCTTTCTCCTCATTGGAGGCCAAGAGAAACTGGGTTGGGCCCTCCTGGCGCTGGCAGGGCTAATAGGCATCAGCCTTTTTCTTTCCCACTAAAGATCAGGCCAGGGGGTAAGATAACCTCCCTCTTTAACTTCAACCCCTCAGCCTGAGAGCGGGGAAAGACGATAACCTCCTCTAGGGTGCAACCCTCGATCCGTGCACCCGGCCCCACGGTCACATAGGGACCCAGGTGTGAACGGCTCACCTCAGCCTCCGGCGAGATCCATGTAGGCCCCTCCGCCTCGACGCCTTCTTCACTGTACCCCTCCTGGCTACTCGGAGGATGGAAGCAAAGCGACCAGTTGCCTAAGAGTTCTCCCTGCGTCTTCAGCAGCCCCTCTAAGGTATTGATATTCTGCCTCCAACCGCGCAGCCCTACCTCGCACAACTCCTCTCCCTGAGAGAGCAGAGCCTCTGTCAAGCATACTAATCTATCCTTAGAGCGCAAAAGCGGCAGAGTATGGAAGACCTCAGGGGAGAGGATATAAGCCCCGGTGGTGGCCAGCCGTCGGGCCTCTTCGACCCCTTCGTCCCTGCGTTCGGCAAGAAAAGCGTATCTGTGCCCTTCCGCTTCCCGGAGAAAGTAGCCTAGCCCCTGGGAGAAGTAGTTGTCCCCGTGGAGCACCAAGAACCGCTCACTTATCTCCTTCTCGGCGCTGAGGAGGGCTCCCATGAGGGTAAAGGGCTCCCTCTGTCGTATAGCGTAGACCCCTTCCCACCCTCGCAAAACCCTCTCCACCTCCGGGGCTAAGTAAATCACGAAAATGGAAGAGAGAGACAGATCGGCCAGCATCGACAACTGATATTCTAGGAGGGTGCCCCCAGGGAGATACAAAAGAGGTTTTGAGAAAGGGGCCTGGAGCCGCTTTCCTCTCCCAGCGGCAAGGATTAGAGCCTGCATCAGAAGTTCACCTTCGACCATTGTATATCTGAAAAGCGACTCCCGTCAATCTCGTGTTGTCATTTATCCCTGGCGATGCTAAAATGCAACTGTGGAGGCTCGCCCAGGCTGAAAAATGGGAATTCCTGACCTTTTCGGAGAGAAACGGTATCGCCCTCTCAGCCGCTATCTGAGGGAGATATTCGGCTGTCGTGTCCAGAAGATCCCCCTCGATGCAGGGTTCACCTGCCCTAATAGGGATGGAAGGGTGGGCTTGGGGGGCTGTATCTACTGTGGGCCCAGGGGATCGGGGACAGGAGCATATGAGAACGGAGTCCCCCTCGGCGAGCAGATAAGAGCAGGGATAGAGAGCGGCAAGCGCAGGTTCGGGAAGTGCAAATTCATAGCCTACTTCCAAGCCTTTACCAACACCTACGCTCCCGCAGAGAGGCTCAAGAGCCTTTACGACGAGGCTCTAAGGCATCAAGAGGTTGTAGGTCTCTCCATCGGGACACGGCCCGACTGCGCTCCCGATGAGGTGTTAGAACTCCTAGAAGAGTACGCCAGACGGTGCCACTTCTGGGTGGAGTATGGGTTGCAATCGGCTCACGATTACACGCTGGAACTTATCAATCGGGGACATGATATCGCTCAATTCGTCGATGCTGTAGAGAGGACTAAAGGGAGAGGGATCAACATCTGCGCTCATGTCATCCTGGGGTTGCCCGGTGAGACCAAGGAAGAGATGATGGCCACCGCTGATCTCGTCGCCTCCTTAGAACTAGAAGGGATAAAAATCCATTCTCTATATGTGCTTAAAGGGACCAAACTAGCGGAGATCTATCAGCGGGGCGAATTCCGACTATTAGAACTGGAAGAATATGTGAGCCTAGTCTGCGACTTCTTAGAACGCCTTCCCCCAGATATGGTCATCCAGCGGCTAACGGGCGAGGCACCCCGCGACCTTCTGGTCGCTCCTCGCTGGTCGCGGGAGAAGATGGCGGTGCTGGGCAAGATCGACACCGAACTTGAGCAGCGAGGATCGTATCAAGGGATCGAATGGAGGCCCTCCCCGATCCAAGAGAGGACAAAATGCCTAGACCAGAAGACGATCTAGAGGAAGAAAAAGCGGCCGATTACCGGTATCTTCAACTGGCGGGGACCCACCTAGAGATGGGACAACAACTGGCCCATGAGATAGGCCCCCTCCCCCCACCGCCGGAAGGAGAGCCTTTGACCCTTTCCCAGATCACCTTCGCCGAGGAGTGTTGGGATGTGATCTCTGGTTTCCATCCCACCCTACTAGATGAATATGAGGGGTGGGCTGAGGCTCTCGATCTGGAGATGGACGCCCTTCTGGGGATGCTCATCGTGGGCATAGAGGGAACCAACCTCGAGTGCTCCTCTTTCGCCCTTCGCCGCCAGGGGCGGACGATAGTGGGACGTAACTACGACTCCTTCTATTGGGCCCGGCTGAGGTATCTCATAGCCGCCCAGCCTGAAGCCTACTACGCAACGCTGGGGATGAACGGTGGGCTCCTCTCCGGACGTCATGATGGGGTGAATCAACACGGACTCTTCGTGGCCCTACACGGGGTGGAGACTAAAGCTCCGGAGAGGGTCGAGCCGGGGGTCGCCTTCCATCTCATCCCCCGCATCTTACTCGAGACCTGCGCCACCGCTGAGGAAGCGGTGATGATGGCCCAGGAGATGCCACATCTTTCGAGTTTCAACTACACCATCGTTGACCCCGATGATATGTTCGTGGTGGAGGCCTACCCCGAAATGGTCCGTGTACGAGAGGCTAAAAACGATCATATCGCTGCTACCAATCACTTCCTGCACGACGATCTGAGCCACCTCATGGAGTCACCCATTCTAGAGAACTCCAAGCGCCGTCTCCAGAAGATATTGAGCGTATTGTCGAAGAGAGAGAGTGACCCTTGGGCTTTGGCCCGGGAGATCCTCACCGACCACCAGACCCCCATCTGTGGCCACGTGGACGGGCTAGCCACCTTCTGGTCGGCCATCGGCGACTTGACCAACCGGAAGGTGGCCTACAGCCTGGGTGCCCCCTGCCGGAACGACTATAAAGAGTACCCTTGGCCAGAGGGTAAAGAGGAAAAGGCGTTTTTGGGCTCCTAAGATGAAGGTTTATTTCGCTGGTTCCATCGTAGGAGGGAGAGAGAACGCCCAGATCTACGCCCAGATAGTAGAGTATCTCCTGGCTAAGGGGCACGAGGTCCCCTCGGCCCATGTGGCCCGACCTGACGTCCTCGACTGGGAGAAGAAGAACCCACCCTCTTTGATCTACGAACGGGATATAGCCTGGGTTCGAGAATCCGAGGTCATGATCGCTGAGGTATCAACGCCCTCCATGGGGGTGGGGTATGAGATAGCCACCGCCCTTCAATGGGGTAAGCCGGTGCTTTGTCTCTACCGCCAAGGTTCAACGGTCTCCAAGATGATCCTAGGCAATACGGAGCCGAATATCAGAGTCAAGTCTTATGGCGCTCCAGAGGAGTTACTATCCCTGATAGATGGGTTCTTCTCAGGGCTATCCGATCAAAGTCCTGTGAACTCTCGATAACACCTCGTTGTGCATTGGGGGATATCATCGAAGATTTGAAGAGGGCTCTAGAGGCCATCCAACCCTAGAGGCGAAATCGCCAATATATGATGAAAAGGGTGTATCTCGATTATGGCGCTGCCACCCCCATCCACCCCCAGGTGATGGAAGCGATGGTCCCCTACCTGGGGGAGTTCTTCGGCAACCCTCAAAGCCTCCATGATTGGGGGCAGGAGGCGAGAGAGGCTATCGAGGAAGCGAGAGGCAAGGTAGCGAGCCTGATTGGCGGCCAGCCCGAGGAGATCATCTTCACCTCCTCAGGCACTGAGGCCAATAACCTGGCCCTCAAAGGGGTGGCTTGGGCCCAGGAGCGAAAAGGCAAGCATATCGTCACCTCCCAGATCGAACACCACTCCGTGCTCCATTCCCTTAAGAGCCTAGAGCGACAAGGCTTCACCTACACCTCTGTGCCCGTAGATCGGTATGGCCTGGTCGATCCGACTTCGGTAGAAGAGGCGATCACTGAGGAGACGATTCTAGTCTCTATCATGCACGCCAATAACGAGGCGGGAACCATGGAGCCCATCGGCGAGACAGCCGAAATCGCGAAAAGGCATGGCCTCCCCTTTCATACGGACGCGGTGCAGACGGTGGGAACGATCCCCATCGATGTGGAAGGGTTGGGGGTCGACCTTTTGAGCCTTGCAGGGCAAGGGTTCTACGGCCCCAAGGGGGTAGGAGCCCTTTATATCCGAGGCAGAACGCGGATCATCCCCTTCATCGACGGAGGTATCCAGGAGGGAGGTCGACGCGCGGGCACGGAGAATGTGGCCGGGATCGTAGGGCTAGGGGTAGCCGCGGAATTGGCCGAAAGAAAGATGGCCGACCGCGCGAACCATCTAACCCCCTTACGAGATAGGCTAATTGAAGGGCTCTTGGAGATCGATGGGGTCTACCTCACCGGCCATCCCACGCAGCGGCTGCCCGGGCATGTGAGTGTAGTAGTGGAGTACGTGGAGGGAGAAGCGATGCTTCTATCTTTGAACCTGAAAGGGGTAGCCGCCTCCAGCGGCTCGGCCTGCACCTCCCAAGCGCTGAAAGCCTCCCATGTCTTAGAGGCTATGGGGATCGACCCCAGCCTGGCCCAGGGTTCCTTGCTCCTCACCTTGGGGATGGGGAATAGCATGGAGGATGTGAACTACTTTTTAGAAGTCCTCCCGCCGATAGTGAAAAGGCTGAGGGAGCTCTCGCCCCTCTATCACCAGTAGGCCACATGTATGAAGGAGAGTTACCCCTATGGAAGCAGATGCCACTCTCGATACCTTCGGACTTCTTTGCCCCATGCCCATCATAAAGACGGCCCGGAAGATGAAGGAACTCAAAGTAGGAGAGGTGTTAGAGGTCTTGGCCACAGATCCAGGTATCCGAGAGGATATGCCCGCCTGGTGTCGAGCCACAGGGAACGAATATTTAGGCTTGGAGGAGAGAGAGGGAGAGTATCGAGTCTACGTACGCAAGTTGCAACAGTAGCGTTGACAACTACCCTCATCCGCGGTATCTTTGTCTCCGCTCTTAGAGAAGCATCTCTAGGTAGAGCCTGCAAGGGCGAAAGGAGAGCTTTTCAACATGTCCCTATTTCGTGACCGATCCCTCTGGAGCCTCTCTTTGGCCCATCTGACCCTCGATCTATACCCCAGCATAATCCCGATAATGCTCCCCTTCTTAGTGGCTTCCCTCCATCTCACCTACACCCAAGCAGGATTGGTAGCCACAGCCTCCCTAGCGGGCTCATCTCTCACCCAGCCTCTCTTCGGCTACCTGGCCGATCGATTCACACCCCGGATGCTGGGGCCCTTGGGCGTCATTTGGACCGCGGCCTTCATAGTTTCAGCCGCCTACGCTTGGAGCTATCCTATCCTCTTGGGTTGCATCCTTCTAGCCGCCTTGGGGTCTGCCGCCTTTCACCCCCAAGGGGCCGCCCAGGCCTCGGTGATAAGCGGAGAACGGAGGGCGACCAGCCTAGCCCTCTTCTCCTTCGGGGGAAGCATCGGGTACGCTCTAGGCCCCTTGATGGGAGGTGCTGTCTTTGGCAACTTAGGGTTGAGAGGCGCAGGCCTGCTCCTCCTCCCGGCGCTGGTAGTTCTTCCGCTCCTCTTAGTCCGACCCCCCGTGGAAAGAGAAAAGGGAAAGGCCCCTGTGGAGACGAGGGGTACGATAGAGCGGGGACCTACTCCCTGGCTAGCGGTGGTTCCTGTAGCCATGATAGTTCTCCTCCGCCCTTGGGCTTCTATGAGCCTTTCCACCTACTTACCCCTCCTCTATCAAGACCGGGGGTACACTCTTTCCTTGACCAGTCAGGTACTTTTCCTATTACTCATATCCAGCGCCTTTGGAGGGGTTCTGCTCGCCTTCCTTGCTGATCGATTTGGAGCACGAAGGGTTCTCGCTTTCTCCCTCATCCTCTCTAGCCCCATGATTTACCTTTTCTTGTCCGCCCCGGGAGTGTGGCCCCACCTCCTAGTTATTCCTCTGGGGATCTTCCTAGGAGGTCTGACCCCGGTCGTCACCTTCACAGCCCAAAATTTCCTCTCGAGTGGCTCGGCCATGGCTTCGGGGTTCGCCTTGGGAGGACAGTTCACGGCTGGAGGCATCGGCGTGGCCGTCACCGGCTTTCTGGCTGACCGGTTCGGCCTTCTCAGAAGCCTCGAACTCTTAGTCCTCCTCCCCTTGGTAGCCGCGCTCTTCTGTCTCGGCCTTCCAAGGAGAGAGAATGGGTGAGATAGGGATCGGTGCCGGACCTCCCTTAGTGGAGGTGACGAGGGGAGAGAAGGTCGAATCCCTTCATCGTGGAGTGGTCGTGGTCGCGGATGCTAGCGGGCGAGTGGTGAGAGGTATCGGCAACAGCGAATTCGTCACCTTTCTCCGCTCGGCAGCCAAGCCGCTGCAACTTATCCCCCTCCTTGAAAGCGGCGCAGCTGCGCGGTTCGGCTTCACCGACCGGGAGTTGGCGGTCATGGCCGGCTCTCACAACGGCGAGGATATCCACCTTCAAGCGGTGTCTGGCATCCTGGCCAAGATCGGGTTGAGCGCAGAAGCGTTGCACTGTGGCATCCACTACCCCTTCGACAGCGTAGCGTCTCAACGGTTGCGAGAGGCAAAAGAGGGGCCCTCGGTCTTGCACAATAACTGCTCTGGCAAGCACGCGAGCATGTTAGCCTTGGCCTTGCATAAAGGCCATTCTATCGAAGATTATGAGAGGCCTGGACACCCCGTACAACAGGCTATCTTGCAAAGCATAGCCCACTTCGCGGGGATGGAGCCCCAAACGGTTACCATAGCCGTTGATGGCTGCGGCGTTCCCGCCTTTGCCCTTCCCATGCGGAGGGCTGCTCTAGCCTACGCCCGGCTGGTGGATCCTCGTGACTTTCCCCCTTCAAGACAAGAGGCGTGTCGCCGAGTGGTACAAGCGATGCGCTCCTACCCAGAGATGGTAGGAGGCTCAAGTGGCAGGCTGGAGACGGAACTGATGGGCCTCAAGCCTAACACGCTTGTGGCCAAGGCCGGCGCAGAAGGCTACTTCGCCATCGGTGTCCTCCAAGACGAGAGAGGGTTAGGAATAGTTATAAAGATGGAAGATGGCTCCCCCCGCGGTAGAAACCCGGTGGTCATAGAGACGTTATACCAACTAGG
>JAUVHF010000209.1 GCA_030593425.1 Anaerolineales bacterium | reverse complement strand
CCCTCGCCACCGAGGAGATCTCCCGCGCCTCTGGCTCCCTGGGCATCGCCTACGCCGCCCATATATCCCTCTGCAGTTCCCCCATCTACCTCTTCGGGAACGAGGAACAGAAGAAGAGATACCTCGTCCCCCTGGCTAGGGGGGAGTGGCTCGGAGCCTTGGGCCTCACCGAACCGGAGGCCGGCTCCGACGCTGGGGCCATCAAGACCACCGCCCTCCTCGACGGGGACCAATGGGTCATCAACGGCACCAAGCGGTTCATCACCAACGGCTCCATCGCCGATGTGCTGGTCATCGCCGCCAAGACAGACCCCGAAAAGGGGACACGGGGCATCTCCAGTTTCATCGTGGAGAAGGGCACCCCCGGCTTCATCCCCACTAAAGACGAAGAGAAGATGGGGCTCAAAGCCTCCATCACTTCCGAATTACTTTTCGAGGATTGTCGAGTGCCCCAGGAGAACCTCTTGGGGAAGCCAGGCGAGGGGTTCAAGCAGATGCTCACCATTCTAGACGGGGGACGCATCAGCATCGGAGCCATGGCCCTGGGACTGGGGAGAGCGGCCCTAGAGGCCTCCATCGCCTACGCCAAAGAGCGACATCAGTTCGGCCGCCCCATCGCCGAGTTCCAGGCTATCCAGTGGATGATCGCCGATGGGGCCACGGAACTAGACGCCGCCCGCCTCCTCCTCTACCAGGCCGCCTATCTAGAGGACCAAGGTAAGCGCTTCACCAAAGAGGCGGCTATGGCCAAACTCTTCGCTTCCGAGGCCGCCGAGCGGGCCTGCTTCAACGCCATCCAGATCCATGGCGGCTATGGCTACAGCCGAGAGTACCCGGTAGAGCGATTCTATCGTGATAACCGTCTCACCACCATCGGCGAGGGGACCTCGGAGATCCAAAGGCTGGTCATCGCCCGCCAAGTACTCGAACTGGGCAAGGGGTTCTAATTGGTCACCCGGCGGGAGATCCTAGGGAGCGTAGTATTCATCGCTCTCCTGATGGGAGGGCTCCTGCTCCTGGTGGGCCTGGCTGGCGCCTTCCTGCAACTTCCCCCTTTGAGCATCACTCTCCTTGTGTCCGCTTTCGAGGCCGTGCTTCTCCTTCCCCCTTGGTTAATAATCATAAGAGGCCATCGTGGGAGTTGGGCTCACCTCGGTTTCCGCGGCTTCCACCCCGGATATCTGCTCCTGGCCGGTGGCTTGCTCTTCGCCTCCTTTGTCATCAACCTCCTCTGGTCTCTCCTCCTGGCTCCCTTCGGCTTGGAGACCCAACCCCAGGTCCTGCCTATCTTCGGCGGGGGGCTACAGGGGCTTATTCTGGCTTTGGTCGCTGGAAGCCTAATCGCTCCCTTGGCTGAGGAGACCTTCTTCCGCGGCTTCCTCTTCGCCAATCTCAGAGAACACCAGGGCCCCTTAAGGGCCATGGTCACAACCGCTCTTCTTTTCGCCCTCTTTCACTTCACCCCCACGGCTTTTGTGCCCCTCTTCTTCCTGGGCTGCTTTCTGGCCCTCCTCTACCATCTCTCAGACTCCCTTCTGCCCAGCATCCTCCTTCATGCCACCATGAACACCCTAGCCTTCACCCTCTCTTATCTGGTGGAAAGGCTCATCCCCTCCGCTTAGATCGAGATGCGCATCAAGTCTCTAGGGAGCACGGCGAACACAGTCGTCAGATCATCCTTGGCCTGTCCTGGCTGTAGTGGGCCAGGGCCTGTCGATGCCAGCAACGCCCTGCCCAGGTCGGATGCCGCCTATCCTTACAGGATCCAATCCCCGTGTTCCAGGGAGATTTGTCACATTTGAGAGCAGAGATACCGCTCCCTTGAGAATACCATCTAATTATGGTAAAATGAATTAAGGGCGATGGTTCGTCCCTTTCGGTGTGAAGGAGGAGCCCGGGGATGCATGAGTCGGAAAAGTGGGTCATCGACGAGATCGAACGGATGCACTCCGAGATCAACCGCATGATCCGGGAGATCGTCTCTCCAGAGCACTGGACCGCCATGCAGCAACACAAGGGGTTCCGACCACCCACCGACGTCTATGAGACGGGCGCTCATGCCGTGGTTCGGGTGGAGATCGCCGGCGTGAAGACGAGTGACTTAGAGATCTCTTTCGCCAATCGAGTTCTAACCGTTGTGGGACAGAGACGCGATCCAGCGGAGAAACTGGCTTACCAGCAGATGGAGATCCGATACGGTGACTTCCGAACCGATGTGCTCATACCCTGGCCGGTGAACGAGGAGGAGATAGAGGCTACCTATGAAGACGGTTTTCTGGTCATCTTCCTGCCGAAGAAGAAAAGGGTGCATAAGGTACCCATCTCCGCAGAGTTGGAGGAGGCTTGATGGTTTTGGGGAGCAGTGAAAGGGAGAGGAGATCGCCAGAGGAGCCAAACGAGAAGGAACCGACCATCCCTTCAAAGGTAACCGCTCCCACCCTGAAGATGCCATCTCCGGACCAAGATAGGGAACTACCCGCCATCCCCGCTGAGTTGCCCATTTTGGCCTTGCGGAAGACGGTGGTATACCCCTTAACCTGGATTCCCCTTAGCGTGGAGCGGCCAGAGTCGATCCAGTTGGTGGACCAGGCTGCCCTAGGCGACCGGGTCATCGGCCTAGTGACCATGAAGGTGGAGAAGCCCGACAAAGCCCTCCCGGAAGATCTCTATACCGTGGGCACAGTGGCGATGATCCATCGCCTCATCAAGACCCCCACGGGGAGCGTAGGACTCATCGTCCAAGGGGTAGAGCGGATCAGGATCAAGGAGTTCACCCAGAGAGAGCCTTATCTCAAGGCTCGCGTGGAGGCAGCCCCCGATAGAGAGGAGGAATCGCTAGAGGTAGAGGCGTTGTCCCGCAATACGATGGAACTCTTCCGCCGCCTCGTATCCCTCGTCTCCTACCTCCCTGACGAACTGACTGTGGCCATCCTCAACGCTGACGCCCCTCGGCAACTTGTCTATCTGGTGGCCAACGGTGTACGGATGGAGACGGAGGCCGCGCAAC
>JAUVHF010000185.1 GCA_030593425.1 Anaerolineales bacterium | reverse complement strand
CTGGTCTGGGCCACGGTTATCGCTGGCCTGTATCAACTCGGCGGCGAGAAGATCCGGGAGATAGAAGCCTCTAGAAGCAGGCAAGCCTCCGATCCATAGGAGGCTCGGGGCGCGAAGCGATATCGCCTGGATAGCACAAAGTACACCCACAAGGCTTGCTTCGCTAGGTGCACCCACGGCTGGCAGCGTGGAAAACCAGGCGTCACCGCTAGCAAAGATTACAACGGGACTGTGGTTTTCTTACACTACCCGAGCCAAAGCGACAAGCCTTGATTTGACGGTGTGCGCCTCCTTGCTCCTTCATGGCCAAGGTGGCAATTCTGCTCGCTCCGGACCTCAGAGCATCAACTCCTTCCATCCCTACTCGGAAGGAGTCGTTCTTACCGGGATGGGCTCGCAGGGGCCAAGTCGTCAGCCATAGCGTGGGCCATCCTCTCACATTCATTCTTCCGCTCTGGCACCAGATGTGAAGGCCCACGAAATGCAGTGTTGATTAACGTTATCGGGCTTTGCGAAGTGGCAAAGGCGTTTGGGGATCAGCCGTTGGTGGGTTGTTGGGCGAAGTTTGCTTTCGATAACCTTGTTACCGAGGAGGCATATTATGGCTATCTACTGCTCTAGAGATGTCTTCGAGGCTTTGGAGGGGCTCACATTACCAGCCGACAAGCGAAGGATCATCAGCCACGCTTCCGCCCAGGATGCACCAGAGGCGGTGATCATCACCCTCAACCGACTGCAAGAGGGCGTCCAGTACCGGAATATGGATGAGGTGTGTGAGAACACCAGCATCGTATGTAGTCTGGAGGTCTATAGTGTCCTCCAGGGCTTCGAATACCCCGCCTACAAGAAGGCCGTCCTCGGCTACGCCGAATCGAGAGGCGCTACGGAGATGGCGATGGAGGATTTGAAGCGGTTGCCCCGGGGACACAAATATAGAAACATCGGTGAGATCTGCAGCAATATCCCTTCGAGTTGAGCTTAGAACCTAATCCCTTACCGTTTGTTTGCCAGTGTACTCCCCAGCGGAGACCCCGTCAATCCAGACAACAGCGCTTGGAGCCCTATTCCCGAAACCTTAGGGCTCTCTTACAAGGTCTGGTAGCAGTTTTCCCCTCCTCTGCATCGCCTGCACACGCCAACCAGCAGCCCCTTCGATCCCCACTCGGAATACGTAACAACAAACTCAGCACGGGATCTCACCGTTCTAGGCCCGTTCTAACCGGCGATTCTTCGAGGGCAGGTATGAGAACATACCGCCAGGGCGATTCTAACCGGTCAAAACGGGTCTCTTGGATAATCCTATACTCAGAAAGATCTCATATATGCGTTGAGGCGAACACCGACACGAGATGGAGGAGTTTCTCAAGCAGGGGAGAATCTGGGGCAATGCTTCCAGATGACAGTGTCCAAAAGTGCGGCCCGAACATTTGCTGGCTGAGAGTTATTGGACCTCAGCAGATTGCAGCAAGGCGAGGAGCCCCTACAGGACAGGTGTTCGTTAGATGTTACGTCGCGAGAATCAAGGGAGGAGCGTAGGTGAGCCAAGACATCGTGACCACTTCTTCAGAGTTCTGGAGGCGAGCAGGGCCCGAGTGGAGGGGGCTAGGGAGAGGCAACGTCAGAGGTTCGAGGGGACACGTCTCGCCTGCAACGCTGAGATGGGGCCTGGGGAGATGAGGGAGTATTGCCCACTCGGTGATGGGGGGAGGAGCCTACTTAGATCAGCCATGCAACAGTTGGAGATGAGTGCCAGGGCCTTTCCTCACGTCTTGATGTTGGCTCATACCAGAGCGGACTTGATTGGAGAGGGGGAGATCACCACCGCCCACCTGGCGGAGGCGATTCAATATCGGCCCCGGAGGCAGATGTGAGCCAGGGTAGGCTCGGATGCCTTTTGGTGGTTGCGTTCCTAGTTGGCTGTAGTTGAGTAATGGGGTATCCTCCAGGGGTCGGTCTCCGCGTAGCGGACTCGCACTGTGGTCTCGCCAGCCTTCCTACTTATACTATCCTCTCCCCGTAGTAAGGCGATCCCTTCATCAATGGCATGATATAGACCTTCAAGCCATGGCCAGCGGCACCAAGGGCCAGACCCAAGGCCGTGGTGGTCTTTCCCTTCCCCCGCCAGTATAGACCAGGACCAAGCCCTCCCTGAGCCCCATCCCCCTTTACCCCACCCGGTGAATCCTGCTTGCGGATGGTTCCCTACTCCTTTCGATTCTCACCCCGTTTTTGGAGGGCGGAGATGAACTCCTCCAGCCCTGCGCGAGCCGCTTCGCTCTGCAAGCGAAGCCTCTCCCGTAGGGCCTCCAGATCCACCAAGGGCGGTACCTTCTCATCGGGAACCTTCTCATAGAGTTCGATGAGCACCCCATGGGCCTCCTGGGGGTGGATGAATGCGATCTTCTTGCCCCCCGTTCCGATGCGGGGCTCCCCGTCGATGAGTTCTACGCCTGTCTCCTTCAGACGGGCTAGGAGCTTGTGGATATCGATCACCTCAAAGCAAATGTGGTGCAGCCCCTCCCCCCGCCTCTGGAGGAAACGAGCCACCGGCCCATCCTCCTCTATGGGTTCGACCAACTCCACCTCGCTCTCCCCGGCGGGCATGAAAGCCACCACCACCCGCTGCTCCAATTCCGCCTCGGTATGGGCCATCTTGAGGCCAAGGCTCTCATAGAAGATCAAGGCCTCCTCTATGCTCTTCACCGCGATGCCAATATGATCGATCTTCTTGATCATGCTTCTTCTCTCCTTTGAGTTGACTATCTGAAACAGGATACGGCTGAGCGTCGATACGCACGGCCATGCGATTTTCGTGGTCAGCCACAAAAAGTGAGCCATGACCGAAGAGCTGCAGGTCAAAAGCAGCCCACTCAGGTTGTTGCCACCCCCTTGAAAGACTCGGCATCCCGCTCATCCTGGCTAATAGTCCTCGGGCCAGAGGGCGCATATCCTCATCCTTCGTCTCGGCGGTGCATCATGAAATTGAGGCTGGCAACCATGACCTCTTCGTCATCTTGATTCTTTGTCTTGTACTTCATCGTCACTACGCCCCGTTTTGGATTCCGAGTTTCCTGCTTATCTATGATCTCGACATCGACGCGTATCGTGTCTCCGGGTCTCACTGGCGCTAGATGTCTCAAGTGTTCGACTCCAAGGAACGCCACCAATGAGTCAGCAAAGACACCGGTCGAGGCGACCAATCCAACGCTAATTGCGTATATCAGCGCGCCGTGGGCTACCCGTCCGCCAAAGATAGTTTCTCGCGCGTACACTTCATCAATGTGCAAGGGATAGTAGTCTCCGGAGATACCCGCGAAATTGACGATGTCCGTTTCCGTTATTGTTCTTGAGGGACTCGTGAACTTATCCCCAACTTCAAAATCCTCAAAGGCTTTGGTTGGCATGTAGCCCCCA
>JAUVHF010000019.1 GCA_030593425.1 Anaerolineales bacterium | reverse complement strand
TGGGGGGTAGCGAGGAGGGAATCGAGTTTGTGGGAGAGTTCCTTTAATCGCGCTTCTAGCCGTTGAAGGTCGTCTCGAGTAGGTATCTGCCACCGCTCTAGGGCCCCTTCTACTTTGATCATCGTCGCCGCTTCCAGGTTCTGACGGCGACGCAGGGCATAAACAGCCAACTCCTCGCTCAGTCGTTGGGCCTCTTCCAAGGCTCTCTCCCCTCGGCTAACGAGGGGTTCGAGCCTCGCCTCGTCGAGGGAGGTTCTCAGGGTATCGCCGCCGATGCGGATTAGGGATCGCAGGAAGGGTAGAGGTAGGTTTCTCTCCTCTCGCTGCAGGATCCGAGCCAGGGTAGCGGCGGTGAGATCCTCGCCGCTTTGATGGTCGAGGATCTGCACCTCCACTCCAGCCCTTATCAAAGCGGCCACATCTCCTAAGGAGACGTACCGCTTCTCCTGGGTATCGTACAGTTTGCGATTTGAGTATCGCTTGATGAGATGCAAGGGGAAGCCTCTTTTGGCTTTAGCCCTTTTTCGCCAGTCTCTCGATCTTCTTGCTCAATTCGTCGATGCTTGCACTCAGGCTCTCTATCTCCGCCTTGGTGGGCACGTTAAGCCTTTCGAGCGCCTTTTCGATGCGGGCATCAAGGGCAGATTCCATCTTCTCCCTTCTCGCTTCCATCCTCTCCCGGCTCTTAGCCATCATCTCTTGAGCTAGCTTTCGTCCCTCTTCCTGGGCTATTTGGCCTCTCTCCACCAGCCGGCTGATGAGTTCCTCAGCCTCATCGGTGGCTAAAGCCATGGCTCCTACGCTGGCTAGAAGCATCTTGCGGAGGGGTTCTAAAAGCCGGGTTCCTTCCATTGGGCTCTCTTTCTTCTCAGCCATCCTTTACCTCCTCTCGTTTTATGACGCATTGCGTCATAAAATAATCATATCGCGCGGAAGCCCTTTTGTCAAGGGGCAGTTGTCGAGAGCGTTGATACCATGAAAGAGGCTACACCCTGGCCCAGTCTTGTGCTACGAAGGGTCTCAGGCTAGGTTGAGCCTTCTTGCCGATTCGATGATGAGGGTGGAAAGGGGACTAAGAAGTCGCTCCGCTCTACTGGGGAGGTGGGCGGCGAACATCCCTACGAGCGCCCCGCTCACCACATCCAGAGGATAGTGGACACCGCAATAGACGCGAGCGATGGCGAAGAGGGAAGCCAGGAGCCCCATGACGGCTCCCAGGTTGCGGTTCCGTTGCCAGATCACCGTAGCGAAGGTGAATCCTACAGCAGCAGGGTTGCTGGGCAATGAGGAGTCCGAGGGACGGTAGAAGAGGAGGTTAACTTCCTGAGTGGAGAAGGGCCGAGGGCGAAAATAGAGTAGGTTGCAGGCCTTAACTAGGGCGTTGGCCACCAGGAAGGCTGCTATCACCTGGATAACGGCTCGCTGATTCAACTCTCTATCGGCCATCGTCCTCCCCTCGAACCAGAGATAGATGAGGAGGAGGAAAAGGGTGGTGGGTACAAAGTAGTCGTTCACCAGGAGGCGCATACCACCATCAAGGAGGGGAACGCGGCCCGCAAGCCCATTTACGAGTTGGAAGAGCGCCTGGTCCATACGTAAAGTATCCCTGTCCTTTCCTTACAGGATCCCCGTGGGAACAGGATCTCTGTGGGATGGGAAAGGCCTACTCCCCTAACCGCTCTTGGAACCAATCCGCCGTCAGGGAGATGGCGGCTGGAGACCGAGGGAGGGAGAAACGCTTCTCTCCCTCTATTACCATCATCTCCTCTCCTTCGGATGCTGCCCTATCGTCCTGAGGGGCTAGCCTATCCTCCCCGCCGCAGAGAAGGAGGCAGGGACGACCCTGGGGCAAGTGCTCCAAAGAGGCCAGTTGGCTAACCAACCCCTTTGTAGCCCCTGCCCATCTCATCCCTTGAAGGTAGGACATCTCGGCTAGGATATGGAGGCCCGGCCTAGTGATCTCTAGTATGGGGGAAAGAGCCGCCACCGCCCTCACCTGTTCATCTCCGCTGGCCGAGCGGATAGCCAGATCGGCTCCCAAGTCCACCCCCAGCACGCCTATCCTCTGGGGATCTACCTCGGGGTGAGCGGCGAGGTAGGCGACCCCCGAAGGGAGAAGAGCCAAGAGATCAGGGTATTCGAGGGTGGAGAGTTCCAGCACCAGGACTACGAAGCCCCTTTCGGCCAAGTGAGTGGCCAACGGCTCTAAGGAGCGGGTTCCTTCTCCCAGTCCGGGCAGGGCACATATAGCCGCTCGAGGGGCCTGAGTGCCAGCCTGCCCCGGTGCTTGCCAGGCTGGGGGACGGGCTGGCAAGCCCTGTTCCAAACCCGACAGGGTCGAGGGATGGCCCACCAGGGTAGAACCCCTTGGCAAGTACAAAGTTCCCCTCCCACGAGATCCTGTAAGGATTCCCCGTTCAAGGGATACCTGAGGGGGGCTTAGCCCTAAGACCGGGGGCCGGCGCATGAGGTTGGGGATGAGAAGGGCGGTGGATAGAGCGGCCAAGAAGGCGAGACCCAGAAAGAAAGCGAACTCGCTTGCGGCTGGCCCTGGGGAGAAGATCTCATAGCCCCTGGTGCCGAAGAACCAACCGTAGGTGAGGAGGAGAAGGGTTGATCCTAGAAGATAGGAGCGAAGGGGGTTCTTCACCCCTAGAAGGGAGAGGCCTACTAGCCGGTGGCGTGCAGCCACTATCTGCGAGGCCCCCACTATAGCCCCGTAGGCGAAGAGGGAGAAGAGGAGGCCGATGGCTATCTGCTCTGGGAATTGCATCCTCTCATCCGTCAAGGATCCCTGCGGGAAAAACTTGCCGCTGCCCAAGGAAAGGCAGCGGCTAACAGTTGAGGAAACTCGCCTAGTCTAGATAGTCTCTCAGTTTGCGACTCCGGGAAGGGTGACGGAGTTTGCGGAGGGCCTTGGCCTCGATCTGTCGGATCCGCTCCCGCGTAACCCCGAACTGCCTTCCTACCTCCTCCAAGGTATGGCTACGGCCATCTTTCAGCCCAAAGCGCATCTGGAGCACACGCCCCTCTCGTGGGGTTAAGGAGGTGAGGATATCCTCCATCTGCTCTCTTAGCAGCCGCTGCGAAGCAGCATCGGTGGGGGCTTGGGTCTTCTGATCCTCGATGAAATCCCCTAAGTGGCTATCCTTCTCTTCGCCAACCGGCATCTCTAAAGAGAGAGGTCGTTGGGCGATCTCGATGATCTTCTCTACCTTCTTAGGGGTGGTGCCCAATTCGACGGCGATCTCCTCCGAGGTCGGCTCTCGACCCAGTTCTTGGGCTAAACTACGGGAGACCCGGACCAGTTTATTGATCCGTTCACACATATGAACCGGCACCCTGATGGTCCGCCCCTGGTCGGCGATGGCGCGGGTAATCGCCTGGCGGATCCACCAGGTGGCATAGGTGCTGAACTTATAGCCGCGATGGTAGTCGAACTTCTCTACAGCCCGGATGAGGCCGATGTTCCCCTCTTGAATGAGGTCTAGGAAGGATACCCCTCGACCTACATACTTCTTGGCGATGCTCACCACCAGGCGGAAGTTAGCCTTGATGAGATGCTGGCGTGCCCCTTCTGCATCAGTCCTTAGGCGCTCCAACCCTTTCTTCTCAGCGGCTGTCAACTCGCCATCTCGAGAAAGTCGGAGGCGAGCCTCCTGTCCCTTTTCCATACGTCTGGCCAGGTCAACCTCTTCCTTCGCGGTGAGGAGATCGATACGGCTGATCTCCTTGAGGTAAAGGCTCACCGTATCATCCACGCCTATCTCGCTGAGGTCGAACTCCTCCTTTTTCTTCTCAGGGGTCGCCTTCCCCTCTTCTTGGACTTCCACACTCTTATCGCAGACACGGATTTGCATGTCCTCGGCTCCTCACCACCATCTTTTCGATTTTTCTCTGGGCGTTTCCTCCACGTCGAGATGCCGGAGATAAGAAAATACCCTGCGAGACAACACCTTCCCCGGCCATGTGTAGAGCATGAGGGCATTCAACGGGCATCACCGCAGGGGCCAGTAGAGTCACTTAAGGCGAGGTAAAGTATCCCACTCGATAGAATCATGTGACGACGCAGAGAAACCTCCCCAGCGACATCACCAACATAAAGAGACAGGCCTCCCCCGTCTCACTCACATATTATAACATAAAGTGATGGAAAAATCAAGGGGCAATTTCTTCTTATGTCTACTTTAAGGAGGACTATCTCTATGAGGACACACTCCCTGATTCTTGGCATGAAATTATAGGCATCTTAGGGATTTGATCTCTATTCTGGCTTGATTTTTGCCCTTTTGTTCCACTCTTGGGGAAGGAATATAGCCGCGTGGGTTTCCAAGGGAGTAAGAGATACAATATGTTGTATGTGATTCACGGATTGCCGCTGATTCTGGTATGCAATGGAATGGTTCTAGGGTGGGACAGGTCTTGTATAGAGCAGGCTGCCTGTGGGCCGATTCAGTAGCAGGTTGCCGTTGACTACCGAGGTTCGGCCAGAGGGAAGCGAGATGGCTGAAGGCGGAATTCGTTATTTCCGAAGAATATCCTCGATAAGGGAGAACTATGGACCCCTTGACTTTTCTTCTCCCTTGATGTATCCTCAAAAGCGGTCGGGTCTCTACCCGGCCAAATTATCGCTTCCCACAGGGATCCTTGACGGACAAGGAGAGGAGAATGTACCTTAGAGCCGATAGTTCCAAGTGCTCGGGGTGCAGGGCTTGCCTTCTGGCTTGTTCTCTCTACCACTTCGCAGAGAACAACCCTAAAAAGGCACGCCTAGCCATAACTCCCCATTTCCCCAATCCCGGGACTTACGAGGTGCGTACCTGCACTCAATGTGGGGAATGCGCGGAGGTCTGCCCCGTGGACTGCATCCCCCGAGACGAGAAAGGGGCTTACTATATCGATGCCGAGGAGTGCATAGCCTGCATGGCCTGCGTCGATGCTTGCCCGGAGGGGGTGATTTTCGTCCATCCCGACTACGAAGCACCCTTCCAGTGTGACCTCTGCGAGGAGTGCGTGAGTTATTGCGGGCCGGGAGCCCTATACATAGAGTGATAGGCTTTCAAGGAGGAACGCCAAGGTGAACGCATATGCGGGAACCGTATTGCGTGTCGATCTAGCCAGGGGGAAGATCACGAAGGAGTCTCTAAACCTGGAGTTAGCCAGGGGTTATTTGGGCGGCCGAGGTTTCGCCGCCAGCATCCTCTACCAGGAGTTAGAAAAGGGGACGGATCCCTTGGGGCCGGGGAATAAACTAATAGTGGCTACGGGGCCTCTCTCGGGTCTCCTGATCCCCGGGGCGGGCAAGACCACCTTCGCGGCTAAATCCCCGGCTACAGGAGGGTACGCCGATAGCAGTGTAGGTGGGCACCTCTGCGCGGAGATGAAGTATGCCGGATATGATGCCTTCATATTCGAGGGTATCTCTCCCCAGCCGGTCTATCTCTTCGTCGATGATGAGGAGGTGGAACTTCGCGAGGCCAGTCGATATTGGGGTCAGGGTTCCATCAGTGTGGAGAAGGTCCTCAAGGAGGAGTTGGGGGAGGAGTTCCAGATAGCGACCATCGGTCCTGCGGCTGAGAGGGGGGTGGTATACTCCTGCGTAAGCCACGATTTCGGCCGTCAGGCAGGACGGGCGGGGGTGGGCACAGTGATGGGGGCCAAGAGACTCAAGGCCATCGCCGTTCGAGGAACCAAAAGTATCCCTGTGGCCGATCTAGATGAATATCGCCGCATCTCCCGCCAGATGTACGACGCTTGTAGAGCCAGCGAGGCCTGGGAGAGCTGGACCAGGCTGGGGACCTCGGGGGTCAATATGTGGTCCGACGAGGTGGGCTCTTTCCCTACTCGCAACTTTCAGTCGGGAGCCTTCGAGAAGGCAGAAGGGTTGGCCGGCGAACTGATGAGGGAGAGGATAGTGGTCACCGACAAGGCCTGCTTCGGCTGCTCCTCCCCTTGTGGTAAATGGTCCCACAGCAAGAAGCATGGGGTTCGGGTCGAGGGGCCGGAATATGAGACCGCGGCTCTCTTGGGTGCCAATGTGGCTCTCTCCGATATCGAAGATGTGGCCTACGCTAACTACCTCTGCGATGAGTACGGCTTAGACACCATCTCCGCGGGCAACGCCATCGCTTTCGCTATGGAGTGCTTCGAGAAAGGGATCATCACCACCGAGGAGACCGATGGCTTAGAACTGAATTTTGGCCAGGCGAAGGTGGTTTTCGCCCTTCTGGAGAAGATAGCCAAACGGGAAGGGATCGGCGACATCCTGGCTCAGGGGGTGAAACATGCGGCCCGTGTTTGGGGCAAGGGAAGCAGCGACTTCGCCGTGCAGGTGAAGGGTTTGGAGATGAGCGGCTACGAGTCGAGGAACGCCCCGGCCATGCTCCTCTCTTATATGACCGCCGATGTGGGGGCCCATCACAACCGCTCCTGGGCTATCACCTATGATCTAGAGGTGGGCCGGGACAAGGTCACGGAGGATAAGGCGGCCAAAGTGATAGAGTTGCAGCATATCCGCCCCCTCTTTGATTGCCTGGGGTGCTGTCGGCTGCAGTGGGTGGAGTTGGGGTTAGATTTGGGTTATTATGCCGCGGTCCTGAAGGCGGTCACGGGCGTGGATCGCTCCTGGGATGATCTCTTGAAGATCTCGGAGCGGGTCTGGAACCTCACCCGGGCTTTCTGGGTGAGAGAGGTGGAGGGGTTCGGTCGGGAGTGGGATTATCCGCCAGCGCGCACCTGGAAGGAGCCGGTGATAAGCGGCCCCACCAAGGGGAAGTTCGTCTCCAGAGAGGATGTGGAGAAACTCTTGGATATGTACTACGCCCAGCGGGGCTGGGATAAGAACGGCATCCCCACTAGGGAGAAACTGGAGGAGTTGGGCTTAAGCGACCTGGTCAAGATATGAAAAGGGTAAAGGTAGTACCAGTGGGGATGCTCAAGAACTATCTTTCTGAGACGGTGAGGGCTAACCCTGCCCAGACGGTGCACCAGTTGTTAGACGGTTTGGGCATCCCTGCCGATTTGGTGGCGGTGGTGATGGTGAACGGCCGCCAAGAGCCGAAGAGTTACCTCCTCCAGGAGGGCGACCAGGTGAAGTTGGTGCCTCTCGTGGGGGGAGGCCAAACACTAGTAGAGGAGAGGATGCTGAAATGAAACCCGCTACAAGATCGAGGATCCCCGGCCCCAAAACCAAGGGGTATGTGGCCCGCGATGAGGAGGCGATGTCGCCCTCGTATACCCGTCCGTTCCCCTTCGTTATGGATCACGGCCAGGGTTCCATCGCTTGGGATGTAGATGGCAACCGGTATATCGACTTCAACGCCGGCATCGCCGTCACCACCACTGGCCACTCTCATCCAGAGGTGGTGACGGCGATCCAGGAACAGGCGGCCAAGTTCATCCATATGTCGGGGACCGACTTCTACTATGGCGTGGAGATCGAGTTGGCAGAGAAACTCAACTCTCTCGTGCCTGGTAGTCAGGCAAAACGACTTTTCTTCACCAACTCGGGCACCGAGGCGGTGGAGGCGGCGATCAAGTTGGCCCGCTACTACACCGGCCGGCCGCAGATGATCGCCTTTTTGGGCAGTTTTCATGGCCGAACCATGGGCTCCTTGGCCTTGACGGCGAGCAAGGCGGTGCAGAAGAAGGGCTTCGCCCCCTTGATGCCGGGGGTCACTCATGTGCCTTATGGCTACTGCTACCGCTGCGCTTACAACTTGGAGTATCCGGCCTGCGATCTGGCCTGCGTGGAGTTCATCGAATTCCTTTTCCAGAAGTCCTTGCCCCCGGAGGAGGTGGCGGCCATCTTCATAGAGCCGATCCAAGGGGAAGGGGGGTATATCGTTCCCCCTCCGGAGTTCCACGTGAGGTTGAGAGAGTTGGCCGACAGGTATGACATCCTCCTCGTTGACGACGAGATTCAGACGGGGATGGGGCGGACGGGCAAATGGTTCGCCATCGAGTATTGGGGTGTGGTGCCAGATATCGTCACCATCGCCAAGGGGATCGCCTCCGGTATGCCCTTGGGGGCCATGGTAGCCCGCAAGGAACTGATGACCTGGCCGCCGGGGGCCCATGGCACCACTTTCGGCGGGAACCCTGTCTGTTGTGCCGCTGCCTTGGCCACCATCAAGCTTATCGAAGAGGGGCTGATGGAGAACGCAGCCAAGATGGGCCAATATATGTTGGATCGGGCCAGGGCCATGGAAGCGGAGCACCCCACCATCGGTGATGTGCGAGGCAAGGGATTATTGATCGGCATCGAATTGGTGGAAGACAAAGAGAGCAAGGAGCCGGCTCGGGCCCTTAGAGACGATCTGAGCCAACGAGCCTTCAAGAAGGGGCTTCTCATCCTGGGTTGCGGAGCCAGCACCATCCGCTTCATGCCCGCTCTGACCATCGACGGTCAGACGGCCAACGAGGGTTTAGCCATCTTCGAGGAGGCGTTGACCGAGGCGGAGAAGGCACGGTAAGGGAGATGAGAGGGGTCAGATTTCTGCCCCCTTTTCGATGTTGAGGGCGAGCGATGGGTCGGACGATTCTCCTGGCTGGCCGTCCTGGGGTGGGAAAGACGACCGTTATCAAGCAGGTGGTGGATATGCTGGGCGGCGAGGCTGGGGGGTTTTATACGGAGGAGATCCGCCAGGGAGGCCGAAGGCTGGGCTTCAAGATCATCACCCTAGAGGGGGAGGAGGGGGTGCTGGCGCACGTGGATATCAAGGGTGCCCCTCGGGTGAGTAAGTACGGGGTCAATGTGAGAGATCTGGAAGAGGTGGGGGTGGCGGCGCTCAGGCGAGCGATAGAGGAGCGGCGGTACGTGGTGATCGACGAGATAGGGAAGATGGAACTCTATTCCCAGGAGTTTAGAAGAGCGGTGGTGGAGGCGTTGGAAAGCGAGAAGGTGGTCCTGGGTACAGTGATGGCTGGCCCTCACCCATGGGTCGATACCCTCAAGGCCAGGCCACAAGTGACAGTTCTCACGGTTACGGAGGGAAATCGGGAGGGTATGGCCCGACGGATTTTGGATATGCTTCCAGTCAGCTGGGGAGCCAAATAGTAAGGGTTTGTTACGGTATGGAAAGGGGCAGCGGCCTAAGGTCCTGCCCCTGGCTTTTCATCACGGGTATGGCTCACAATGAGGGGCGCGTAGGCCCTCTCCCGTTCTATCCTTCCACCAGATCCAGGTATCGTCGGAATCCTCCTTGTACTGAACATTGTAGCCTACGCTGTATCCTCCTGGAGCGGCTTGGCCGCTATCCCAGGTGACGGTGAAAAGCGTGGTGTCGCTGGGGGGAGGGGAGGAGGCGTATTTTGATGTGCGAGTAGCCTTTGGAGGAGGGCTTTGACCACCGGCCTAGAGCGTGCTAGACTCCGAATGGCGAAGAGATATGTCTTTCTCTAATAAGATGTTCAAACGGTTGGACGAGGAACGTTTCCTGGGGTTCCAGGTCTGGGAGTTCGCCTCAAAGAGCCTTTCCCGGGAGTATGGCCGCGCTTTCTTGCGGAGGGTGGTGCTGCGACATCCGTGGCAGGCCCTTAAGGGCACTTTCGAGTATCGACGGTTTCTAAAGAGGGGAAGGCGAGAGGGGGGGATGACATACCTCTTCTGGGGAAGGGAGGAGGATTTCCTTCACCAAGCGACTCCCGGGGAAAGCGTCCTGGTGGGTCTGGGTTTCTGCCAGAAGCCCTTTGAGTGCCCGTCCGGGAGGCCCAATCATAGTTGCCTCTATCTCTCCCTACTGGATCTCGACCGGGGAGAAAAGTGGCCCCATCCCATCTGCCGAGGGTGCAAAGTGGCTATCATGGGCAAAAAAGCCCTCGCTGCGGGAGCCAACATGCATATTATGACCTCGGCTCTTGATATCGCTCACGATATGATGATCCCCGCTATCGAGAGTGGGAGGTTCAAGAAGGTTATCCTCTGTCTCTGTCCCTTCTCCGTCCAGGCCATAACCCTTCCTCTTCTCATCTGTGGGATCAAGGGTTACCTCATCGAGTACTCTTCGGGGAACTGCCGTAACTATCAGCAGTGGCTTTTAGCCGACAGGGGGATCAAGAAGGAGATGACCACCCTCCGTCCGGAGGCGTATGAGAAGATCTTGAGCCTCCTCGATCTCTGGGCTAAAAGAAGGGGTTCCCCCTGCCGGAGGTTTCAGAGGGAGACGAATATCTATACACCGGTGAGGTAAAGGCTAGATCTGTGGCGGCTTCCCCTCTCGTCTTAGGGTTTGGTAAGCAGCGTAGAGTCCTGGCAGCCCAGCCGGGGCGATAGCCACACCCGTTATGATAGTCGCCATGGCACCTATTTTGGAACCATCCCTCCAGATGAGGAGAGCCCCGAGCAGATGGCCTGTGGCCGCCACGATGGCTAGGAGGCCGAAGGGTGGATAGAGGGTAGAGCAGAAGAGCCAGCATAAGATAGCCACATCAGGAGTAAAGAAGGTGAGGCTGGCCGGGCGGAAGAAAAGGAGGCAGTATGTAGCGCAAGATATGGTGGCTAGGGCTCCCCCCGCGGCCAGGAGGAGCCAAAGCCTTTCCCAGCTAGGCATTCTCCGAACCACTTTCCCGCTCCTGCTTGGCCAAGTTGGCTAGTTGGGCTACCACCTCTGCAGCCTTCTGGGCTTCCTGGTCGATCTTTCTGATAGTGGCCTTCGTCTCATCGTCGAGCTCCTCTTCTAGGAGGAGTTGAGCGTAGCCTTGGATGACGGCCAGGCAGGAGTTGAGTTTATGAGCCGCTTGAGCGGCCACGTGACCCAGGGTGATCAGTCCCTCCGCTCGGGCTAACCGCTTCCGGGCCTGTTGGAGTTCGGCTAGAATCCGTGGTACTTCGTCAGATTGTGCCATCGCTGGCTCCTCTTTGTGTATTCATCACGATCTCCCGAACTCCCTCTGCAGTTGCTCGGCGCTTAGGTGGATCATGGTGGGGCGGCCATGGGCGCACGTGCGAGGGGAACTGGTCTCCTCCAATTGTCTCACCAGGTCTCGCATCTCCCCCTCGCTCATGGTCTGGCCTGCCTGAACAGCTCCATGGCAGGCTAGGCTGATGACAAACTCCTCCTCCCAGCGGCCGGCCTGGCGCGATGCCTCGTCGATCATCTCCCGCACCGCTTGAGATAGATCGCCCCCTTTGAGGATGGCGGGGACGGCGCGCAAAAGGTAGGTCTGGGCGCCGAAGGGCTCCAGGTCGAACCCCCAGGATCGCAGGGTCTCCAGTTTCTCCTCTAGGATTGCAGCCTCCTCGGAGCCCAAATCTAGGGTCAGAGGCTCGAGCAGCCTTTGGGAAGAGACCGCCATCTTGCCCCGTTCGCTTAGGAGCCGTTCGTAGAGCACCCGCTCGTGAGCAGCGTGCTGATCGATGAGGTACATCCCCTCTGGCCCCTCGGCGATGATATAGGTGCGCCCCAGTTGCCCCAAGACCCGAAGGGGAGGGATCTTCTTAGAGGGTGCCATCCCTTCTGTGCGCTGCACCTCTAGTGCCATCTGGCCGGGGGAGGGGCGACGGGTGATAGGAGGTCTCGGCTCTGGGGCCCAGCGGGGAGGAGCGACGACGGGGATGGGTGCTCCCTTTAAGGTGTGACGTACCGCCTTCTGGACGGCGGCGAAGAGCTCGCCACTCCTCCGGAACCGCACCTCGGCCTTGGCGGGGTGGACGTTGATGTCCACCTCCTGAGGGGGAAGATCCACCCGCACGACGGCGATGGGGTGACGTCCCTTGGGCAAAAGGGTGTGATAGGCCTCCTTGATGGCATAGCCCAAGAGTTGATCTCGCACCCAGCGGCCGTTGATGAGAATGGTCAGGTATCTCCCGCTAGCTCGGTGGAGGCTGGGAGCCCCCACATGTCCGCTGATCTTGAGCCCTTCGGCTTCTTCTCCCATCCCTCGGGATCCCTGTCCCTTGGGATCCCTCTGGGATGGGACCGGAACTGATAAGGGAGCGATTTCCAACATCTGTCCAGCCGTTTCCAGCCCGTACACCTCTATCAGCACATCGTAGAGGCTACTGCTGCCCGTGGAGCGGAAAAGGGTATGCCCCTCGGAGAGGAGGCTGAAGCGTATGCTTGGATAGGCCAAGGCGTAGCGGGTCACCAGGTGGCTGATATGCCTCGCCTCAGTGGAGTCTTTACGCAAGAATTTGAGTCGCGCCGGGGTGTTAAAGAAGAGCTCTTCCACGGAGACGACGGTGCCTCGGGGGGCTCCCTTCTTTTGCCGCTTGATGACTTTTCCTCCCTCTAAGCGCAAGAGGACTCCTATCTCCTGTTCCTCGGTCCTAGTGACGAACGTCACCTTGGAGACGGCAGCGATGCTGGGGAGGGCCTCGCCTCGGAAGCCCAAGCTGGCGATGTGGTAGAGGTCTTCGGCGTCCTTCAACTTGCTGGTGGAGTGGCGTTCAAAGGCCAACTCCACCTCCTGGGCGGGGATGCCCCCACCGTCATCTATGACCCGTATGAGGCGGCGTCCCCCTTGACGCACCTCCACCTTTATCTCCGAGGCTCCGGCGTCGATGGAGTTCTCTATCAGTTCTTTCACCACGGAGGCGGGCCGCTCGATAACCTCGCCAGCGGCGATCTTGGAGACAACTTCTGGAGATAAGATGCAGATAGCCATAGAAAAACGCTCACCTTGGTATTCGATATTATTTTATCACAGGATCTCTCCTTCACCAAGGTCTCTTCCCTTGACAGGGTGGAAAAAAGGTTGTCTAATCTTCGTGGAGGGATTATGTCCCTTGCATCATATGATCATGGCCGATAGGCTAGCACCCCTCACTTGGAAGCAAGCCGGAGGGCCGACATCCTTTGAGTGCCATCAGGAGTTACCTCCCCTGGCCTGATGATGCCCCTGGCCTGCCATCGCCAGGGCAGGCAGGACAGGCTGACGGCCAAGTCTGGAAACGTCAGATGGTAACATCTGACCCCACCAGAAGGCTCAACATTCACCCTGAATCGGTCCGGCGGCTGATCCGCCAGGGCAACCTTCCGGCATATAAGCCCGCCAACAAGTGGTTGATGGAAAGAGACGTTTTGGAGCAGTTCACCGAAACCTATGATGGGCGCCCGGGCGCAAAACCCAGGCTTCTTTGAGGTGCAGAAAGATGAAAGAGATAAGAAGGGTTCCTGTTACGAGGGAAGCGTCTAAAGCCACGTACGATAGGATCAGCAAATACTATGACCTCGTTGGCCTCTTTGAGAACAGGTACAAAGCCTTGGCCCTGGAAATGGCCGGTTTTAGAGAGGGGGAGAAGGTTCTGGAGGTGGGCTGCGGCACTGGCTGGGCCTTGGAGAGGATAGCCCGCCAGGTAGGGGAGAGCGGAAAGGCTTACGGACTTGACCTTTCGCCCAAGATGCTCGAGGTGGCCAGGGATCGCTTGCAGAAGGCGGGGTTGATGACCAGGGTTGAATTAGTGGAGGGTGATGCCACCAAGATGCGTTTCCCCGGCGAGATGTTTGATGCGGCCTTCTCGACCTTTACCCTGGAACTCTTCGATACCCCTGATATACCGGTCGTCCTGTCGGAGATAAGGAGGGTTCTAAAGCCCGGAGGAAGGTTTGTCGATCTCAGTATATCGAGAGAAACGGTGGGGATAGTCACCAGAGCCTATGAGTGGATACATGACAGGTTTCCACAATATGTTGACTGTCGACCCATCTATGTTGAGAGGTCGCTGAGAGAGGCAGGCTTCAAAATCACTAACACAAGGAGAATAAATATCCTTGATCTTTGCGGGGAGATCGTCTGTGGGCTGAAGGAAAAAAAGCAGGTCTCGCGCTAGATTGAGGTTGGCTACCTCCTCTGTCTGCCTCTCGGAGAGGTTCAGTGCCGCCAGGAGTTTCCTCGCCTGGCCTGATGATGCCCCTGGCCTGCCATCGCCAGGGCCAGGCAGGACAGGCTGACGGCCAAGGCTGGAAGCGTCAGATGGTACCATCTGACGCCACCAGTAACTTGGCCTGCCCGGGTCGGATATGGAAATCCGACCTACTAATCGTTATCGGCAAGGTAGCGAATGAAGTCGCAACCGAGAGACACCGTAGGGTTGATAATTGTGGGTTTTTGTTATAAAATAAGACCTTGGCAACGGATTTGGTGCCCCCCTCTTAGAGGTCGATTTTGTTGAGTCTTCTTAAACGAAGGAGGTATTAAGGCAAGGAGCCCGAAGGAGCGCCTTGCCTCTTTATCGCTCATCAGAGGAGGAGAAAGTGAAAGAAGTAGTTATCGTTGGCGGGGTGCGAACCCCTATCGGCAGTCACGGCGGAGCCTTTCGGACTATCTCCGCCCAAGAGTTGGCCAAGATCGTTATAGTGGAGGTCCTCAAGCGGACAGACCTGGACCCGAATATCATCGACGAGGTGATCTTCGGCTGTGTCGGCCAATACTCCGATGCTGCCAATATCGCCCGGGTGGCGGCTCTGATGGCCGGCATCCCCGACCATGTCCCGGGATATACGGTGCAGCGGAACTGCGTAGCCGGGATGCAGGCTATCACCAATGCCTATCAGGCTATCCAAGCCGGCGATGGAGAGGTCTTCCTGGTCGGGGGAACGGAGAGCATGAGCACGGCCCCTTACGTGGTGCGGGGAGCCCGCTGGGGGCTGAAGTTGCGCCATACCCAGTTCGTCGATGCCCTTTGGGAGGGGCTGACCGACCCTATCTGCGATCAGATCATGGGGCAGACGGCGGAGAACCTGGCCGAGATGTACAACATCAGCCGCGAGGAGCAGGATGAGTATGCGGTGCAGAGCCATAAGAAGGCTTTCATGGCTACTCGGATGGGGAAGTTCGCCGATGAGATAACCCCGGTCATGGTAGAGAAGAGGGTGGCGGGCCAGAAGGTGGCCTCTGAGCCGATAACCCAGGATGAATGCATCAACCCCGGTCTCACCGTCCAGAAGGCGGCCCTCTATCCTACCGTTTTCAAGAAGGGTGGCACTGTCACCCCCGCCAACGCCTGTCCCCTCTCCGATGGGGCGGCGGCTCTAGTGGTGATGAGCGAGGAGAGGGCTAAGGAGTTGGGGATGGACCCTTTGGTTCATATCCGTTCCTACGCCTACGCTGGCGTGCCGCCTCACATCATGGGCATCGGCCCTACCAAAGCGATACCCAAGGCCCTGGAGAGAGCAGGGCTGAAACTGACAGAGATGGATCTCATCGAGCTGAATGAGGCGTTCGCTGCCCAGGTGTTGGCCGTGGCCAAGGAGATGGAGAAGTATGGCTGGGATTGGGAGAAGGTGAACGTCAACGGTGGGGCCATCGCCCTGGGCCATCCTGTGGGATGCACGGGGGCCAGGTTCACCGTCACACTCCTGAACGAGATGATGAAGCGGGATCTGGAACTGGGCCTGGCCACCGCTTGCGTAGGAGGGGGGCAGGGAGGAACGCTGATCATCGAACGGAAGTAGAGGGGCGTTTTGGCGTCCTAGTGGCTGGAGTTGATTCGGCGAAGAGTAGGTAAGGATAGGGGAGGTGCGTTATGAGCGTTGAAGCGAGTCGAGAGGAGGCGATAGGGAAACTGCTCAAGACGGCGTTCTTCACCGTCTTGCTCATCGCCGCTAGTTGGTTTTTCGGCATCTGGTGTGGGAGGGTTGGCCAGGCCTATACCCTCTTCTTCCAGCCGGGAAGGGAGATCCTGAAACTGGTTTCATGGTTGCTTCTGGCTATTGTGGTAGTGGCTGTGACCGCTGGGCTAGTGGCGGCTCTTCTGAAGCCCCTTTGGGTGGCTATGGTGGCTTTCGCCTTCTCTGCC
>JAUVHF010000124.1 GCA_030593425.1 Anaerolineales bacterium | reverse complement strand
TTAGAACGGGCTACGTGCTCATCATGGCGTATGCCCACAAAGCAAGCCTTCCAACCTTGCTCCTCCATAGTCCGCTCCGAAGGCTCGATCTTCAACCAATAGCAACACCTTTCCCGCTCCCCCTTAACTTCTTCATAGGTCTTATGGGGTCGGGCTATCACCAGGTCCAAGTCCCACTCCCGCTTCAGCCAATCCCTGTAGTCGTAGGTCTCCTGGAAGTGCACGCCCGTGTCATTGTACATGGCGGGGATGGGGATCTGGCCATAGATCTCCCGGATTAGGCTGAGAATAGCGAGGGAGTCCTTGCCCCCGCTGAAGGCTATCCCGATATGGGGCTTCCAGTGTTCGATGGCTTTCTTGATGATCTCCTTGGACTTCTCCACCTTTTCATCAAGGGTCATCTCCGATTCTGGCTTGTCCAGGGTAATAGTTATCTCCTCTGCCATGTTGTTGTCCATCATTCCTTTCTCTATGTGCTCTCCACAAGGGAGACGATTTTCTACAAACAACGAAAAGTATAGCACGGAGAGGCCACGGGGGCAAATTTCTTGGAGTGAGGGGAAAGAAGCCTGCACTTAGCGCGGTGGAGAAGAAGGTGCATCCCTAACCTATCTTCTGGTTATTCCTGAGACCCCTTGATCAAGACCCTCCACTCCCCTTCTTGTACCTTCTCTCCCTTCTGGTTGACCAAGACCACATCCAATACTATTATCCCCCCACCTAGACGGCGAAGGGCCTTCTTGCGGGCCACCTTGGCCCGAAGGGAGATGGTATCCCCGATGAAGATGGGGGCTTTGAACTTCCAGGTGAGGCCCAGGAACGCTTCAGCGGTCCCTTCGATGAACCCCAAGCGGCTAGCCAAACCGGAGGCTATAGTCAAGCCCAAAAGCCCGTGGGCCACCCGCTGACCGAAAGGGGTCCCCTTGGCGAACTCGGCATCGGTGTGTAGTTGATTGTAGTCGCCGGAGAGACCAGCGAAGAGCATAACATCTGTTTCCGTTACCGTGCGTCCAGGGCTTATGAGCTCCTGGCCAACCTCGAATTCTTCAAAGTAGAGCCCCCGGGGCTGGGCCGTTTTCTCCATTTCATTAACCTCCTTCTCTGACCCTGATTGATGGTAGGTCTGGTTTCGGTCATTCTATCGAAGGGAGCCTGGTGCCGTCAAGAGCCTATACACTCCCCCATAGATCCCTGGCTATATCTTCCAAGCCCAGTCTTCGAAGATGCTCCGCGGTTGGCTTCCCTGTCTCCCTGTCCCAGCCTCGGGCTCGATAATAATCGAGCAACAACCTCTCCACATCAGGCACATACCCTCCCGTGCCCCCCTCCTCATCGCTGCGGTCCATTATAGCAAGCCCCATTTCAGAGTGTCAACAGGGAAGGCAAACGGGGCCTTTCTTGACCCGGCCATCGGGGTCTGTTATATTCGTGATGGGCTAACCGGATCGGTCCTGAGAGAAGGTCATATGTCCCCCATCTACTGGGCTATATTCTTTGTCTCCGCGGCCACCCTCACCTTCGAGATCGCCCTCACGCGCATCTTCTCCGTGGCCCAAGGGTATCATTTCGCCTTCATGGCTGTGAGCCTAGCCCTCCTGGGCTTTGGGGCCTCAGGGACCGCCTTGGCCGTCTTCCCCAAACTCCTACGCCGGGATCTCCCTTCTTCCCTCTTTATATACTCCCTTCTCTTCTCCCTTAGCCTCCCGGCTTGCTACCTTATCAGCAACTACATACCCTTCGATTCCTATCAGATCACCTGGGACCGCCGGCAGATCTTATACCTGGCTATATATTACCTCTCCTTGGCCCTTCCGTTCTTCCTGGCCGGGCTAACCATCGGGGCTCCTCTGGCTCTCCTAGTGGGCCAGGAGAGCCGTATATACTTCTTTAACCTGGCGGGTTCGGGCCTGGGGTGCATCGCGGCCTTGGTTTCGCTCTCTCTTGTGGGCGGGGAGGGAACGGTGGTCCTGGCCTCTTTGGGAGGTGCTCTAGCCGCCCTGCTCTTGGCTTATGGTCGCTCGCCAGCCAGAATAGCCGCTTCCATGGCGGTACTGATTGTATGGCTCTTGATTCTCCTCCGGCCGCCAGACTATTTCACCATTAAGATGTCGCCCTACAAGCCTCTCAGCAACTCTTTGCGGTACAAGGGAGCGGAACTCCTCCTCCGCCGTTGGAACGCTTTTTCGCGGCTGGATGTGGTCAAGAGCCCCGGGCTTCATGCTGCGCCGGGGCTGAGCCCCTCCTACTTTGGGCCGCTCCCCACCCAGTTGGGTATCACCACCGATGGGGATAATCTGCGGCCCCTCACCTCCGCCACACCGGACACCGATCTCTCCTTCCTAGATTATCTGCCTGTGTCCCTCCCCTACCAACTGCTCACCGAGCCCCGGGTTCTCATACTAGAGCCCGGAGGGGGGTTGGATCTCTTAGTCGCTTTGCGAAAGGGGGCCCAAAAGGTGGTGGCTGTGGAAGCGAACCCCTTGGTAACCTATGTGGTAAGAGAGCTATACGGGGATTTCGCGGGGGGGATATTCCAAGAGCGGCGGGTGACGGTAGTAAACGAGATCGGAAGAAGCTATCTCCAACGCACTGAGGCCCAGTTTGACCTTATTCAACTATCTTTGTCCGATAGTTTTCGACCCGTGACCTCAGGGGCCTATAGCCTCCAGGAGAATTACACCTACACCGAGGAAGCGTTCATAGGGTATTGGGAGCACCTCTCACCTCAGGGGATACTGATGGTCCACCGGTGGCTCCAGATCCCCCCCTCAGAGGGGATGCGGACCGTAGCCCTGGCGGTTACAGCCTTGGAGAGGGCAGGAGTAGACCCCGGTCAGCATATCGCCGCCTTGCGCTCCTTCTCCACCATGCTCCTTCTCGTGAAGCGGAGCCCATTTACCCCTCAGGAGATCGAGAAGATAAGAGAGTTCGCCTCTGAAAGGCAACTCGACCTAGTCTACTACCCGAGCATGCCCCTCGAGGAGGCGAACAAGATATATCTCTTAGAGAAGCCGGAATATTACCTCGCTTATCAGGATCTCTTGAGGGCTCAGGATAAAGCGGAGTTCTATCGCGGTTACCCCTTCGACGTCTCCCCTCCCTCCGATGATAGGCCTTTCTTCTTCCACTTTTTCACCTGGAAACAGATCCCTGCCATTCTGGAGAGCCTGGGGAAGATCTGGCAGCCTTTTGGAGGGAGCGGATACCTAGTCCTCTGGGCGCTCCTCATCCTGGCCCTTCTAGCGTCGTTGGTCTTGATCATCCTCCCCCTCTCCTTTCTGAGGGGGATAGGAGGTAGAGGGATAAGGGGCCGGGTATTTCTTTACTTCTTCCTCTTGGGCATCGGGTATCTCTTCGTGGAGATCCCCCTCATCCAGAGGTTCATCCTCTTTCTCGGCCACCCCGTCTACGCCTTGGGCGCTGTGCTGTTCGCCCTCCTCACCTTCTCCGGCCTGGGCAGTCTCTCCTCCCCCAGGCTCCCTCTGGGCCGGGGAATCCTCCTTCTAGTGGCCATGATCTTTCTCTACCCCTTTCTTCTGCCCCATCTGTTCAGATCGCTCTTGGGGCTAGGGCTAGGGCTCCGCCTTCTATCTTCCATCCTCATCTTGGCCCCCCTAGGCTTTCTCATGGGCCTCCCCTTCCCCAAGGGGATAGCGGTAACTAGCCGCTTCGCGCCCGGCTTCATCCCCTGGGCCTGGGGGATCAACGGCTGCGCCTCGGTCCTCTCCTCTATTTTGGCCTCCATGGGAGCGCTCACCTTCGGCTTCTCCTGGGTTCTGGCCTGCGCGGGAGGGGCTTACCTGGTGGGGCTAGCGGTTTTCTACCCTTTGATCAGGGGCACAAGAGAGGCAAATAGTTAGTGTTCGCCGGTGAGGGGAACGAAACGGATCCACTCCATCACATTCTTGTAGAGGAACTCGTCACCCTCTCTTTCGATGAGCCAGAGGGTCTGGTAGGCGCCGGGAGGGCCTACGGGGATAATCAGACGGCCGCCATCCTTCAGTTGCTCGAGGAGAGGCGAAGGCATGTGATCCGGGGCGCAGGTGACGATGATACGATCGTAAGGAGCGTGCTCTTCCCAGCCGTAATAGCCATCTAGGTTGGCTACCTTCACCTGGTCATAGCCCAGCCTTTTCAGCCTGGCTCCCGCCGACTCTGCCAACTCGGGGATGATCTCCACCGAATAGACTTGATCGGTTATCTCCGCCAAGATGGCTGCCTGGTAGCCAGATCCGGTGCCCACCTCTAAGACCTTATCTCCCTTTTCGACATCCAGTAACTCTGTCATCACAGCTACCATGTAGGGTTGAGAGATGGTCTGGCCGTAGCCGATGGGCAAGGGCTGGTCGGCGTAGGAGTACTCTTGGTACTCCTGAGGTACGAACTCATGGCGGGGAACGGTGAGCATGGCGTTCAACACCCGAAGGTCGCCGATGCCCCGCCCCTGGATATGGGTGCGCACCATATACTCTCGATAGGGGGCGAAGGGGTCCCGCTCCGACGTGGGCGTCGGCTCCGGTGGCCTTTCCGTCGCCGTGGGCGAGGGCGAAGGGGACGGGAGAACCACTACCTCTTCCTCTTTTGCCTTGCCTCTCATCACGGTCAAATATAGGCCCAAAACGAGCAGAAGAACGAGCCCCAAGGCCAAAACGATGGTCACCTTCCTTCTCATCCCTCATCACCCCCCATAGCCCTCGCTTGGCCATCCATATCTACCACCTCTATTCTATTACTTTCCTTCCCGCATATCAAGGATTGACGGGAGATGTACGCCGTGCTACTATGATCATAAACAAGAGGGCAAAGATGCCAGAGAAGATGAGAGCGGTGGTTAAGACCGAGCCCGGGCCCGGGGCAGCCTTGATCACCGTAGAGGTCCCCCAGATAGGGCCCAACGATGTGCTGGTCAGGGTCAGGGCCACCTCTATATGCGGCTCCGACCTCCATATCTACAATTGGGACCCCTGGGCGGAGGGTAGGGTTAAGCCTCCCCTTATCATGGGGCATGAATTCGCGGGCGAGGTAGTAGCCTTGGGGGAAGAGGTGGACACCCTCAAGGTGGGAGATTCGGTCTCCGCCGAGACCCATATCGTCTGCGGTGTCTGTTATCAGTGCCGCACCGGCCAGTCGCATGTCTGCCGAAACTACTCCATCATCGGCGTGGATAGATCTGGCAGTTTCGCCGAATACGTGGCCCTTCC
>JAUVHF010000128.1 GCA_030593425.1 Anaerolineales bacterium | reverse complement strand
TTACCTAAGTGGTGTCTACCTAGATATCGTGTCCCACTAGTAGACCATCTCCCCTCGGACAAAGGCAGCGGTGCGGGGATCCCGGGGCTCGGTGAACACCCCTTCCGTCTTCCCCACCTCGATGATTCGCCCCCCCAGGATGAAGGCCACCCGGTCGGAGAGGCGGCGAGCCTGGAAGACGTTATGGGTTACTAGGACTATCGTCGTGCCCCGCTGCTCTCTTATGCTGGCGATGATCTCCTCCATGAGGCTCACGTTGTAGGGGTCTAGGTTTGCCGTGGGCTCATCGAGAAGCAGGACCTCTGGCTCGATCACCATGGCCCGAGCGAGAGCCACCCGTTGCTGTTCGCCACCAGATAAGGTCCGCGCTGGAGCAGAGGCCAACTCTTCCAGCCCCACCCAGCGGAGGATCTCCTCCACGCGGCCGTCCGTTCCCTTCTCCTTGCGCAGTCTCAGCCCATAGGCCACGTTCTCTCGCACGGTCCCGCTCAGGAGGACGGGCCTTTGGAAGACCATGGTGATCTTGCGCCGCAGATCTAGGGGTGGGCTACCGTTGTCTGGGATGGCTTTCCCTAGGAAGCGGATGGTGCCTTCGGTGGAGGGTTCCAGGAAGTTGAGGAGGCGGAGCAGCGTGCTCTTGCCGGAGCCTGAGGGGCCCATGATGCCTAGGATCTCGCCCCACTTCACCTCTAGACTATCCACTCTCAAGACTTCCCGAGGCCCATAGACCTTGGTCAGCCCTTCTATTTGGAATACATTCATCTGAAAGCCTCCCTTTGGAGGCGGAGCATGAAGAGGTTGATAAGGAAGGCGATGCTCAAGAGGATGAAACCCAAGGCTATGGCTAAATCGAAATTCCCCTTTTGCGTCTCCAGGACGATGGCTGTGGTGAGGAGTCGAGTATATCTTTCTATGTTACCGCCCACCATCATCACCGCGCCTACTTCGGAGATGATGCTCCCGAACCCGGCTATGATAGCCACCAGGACGCCCAGCCTAGCCTCCCGGAGAAGGGCCCAAGTAGCCTGTCGTTGGGTGGCACCCAGGCTGACGAGTTGAGGTCTTAGTTCGGGGTCTACCCCCATGACGGCGGCCATGGTGAAGCCGGCTACCAGAGGCAGAGATATGACCACTTGGGCCAGGACCATAGCGGTGGGGGTGAATAGCCATCCCCACCCTCCCAGAGGGCCGCGGCGTGAGAGTAAGAGGTAGACGAAGAGGCCGACTACCACGGGGGGAAACCCCATTCCCGTATAGACGAAGGCGACGGCTAGCCTCCGTCCCAAGAAACGACCCAGGCCCAGCCAAGCACCCAGAGGGATGCCTAGGATGGTGCTGATAAGGAGGGCCAGGCCCGACACCTGCAGGGAGAGAGAAGCTATACCCCGGAGTTCGGGGTCCAGGGAGAGGAGAAGGCGCACCGCTTGTTGCAAGCCCGTTACTATCTCTTCCATGGAAGCCTCTCTCCTAAGGGATGCCCCTCTGGGATGTATCGCTGGAGTAAGTGGCGGATGGCTATCCCGGCTAGGAACCCCACGGCCATGTTGACCAAGACCGAGAAGAAGACCGTGACCACTAGACCGGGGAGTTCAACCCAACCTTGGATATCCATGACGAACTTGGCCAGCTCCAGCCCCACCATCACCATCATGGCTCCCACGATGACCAGGGGGAGGAGGGTGCCCCAATCCCCCATAGAACCAGCTAGTTCTCGCCTGTTGAACTCCAGGTCCCCTATTCGCATAGCCGTTAAGACAATTCTATCATAACGCCTTCAAAAAAACAAGACAAAAGACGAATTATTTCTCGAATGCTTCTCGGAACCTGCGGTCAACCGTCTCTTTGAGGCCAGATCTGAACTTTCGATATTGGCGGATATATTCTTTAGCCTGGGGGGTGAGTTCTGTTCCCCCGCCGCCCACCCCTCCGCTCTGGGTCACTATCAGTCTCACCCCCAGTCTCTCTTCCATCTCTTTGATCTTGCCCCAGGCTCGACGATAGTGAACGCCTAGCCGCTCAGCGGCACCGCTTAAGGAGCCCGTCTCCTCGATAGCCTCCAAGAGATCCACCCGCCAGTCGCTGAACACTAGTTGGCCATCTTTCTCTATCCAGAATTTCGACCTGGGTTCCATGCGATCTCCAAGGACAGAAAGCCCCAACCGGCCATCCCAGGTTTGGAAGCCGACCTCCTCTGAGCGTCCTCCGGCTATTGGGGCGGCCGGATTTTCCCTTTAAGGAAAAGATCGACGCAGTAGCGGACCACTTCGCTCATAGTGGTCCCCTCCGCGGCTGCTTTCTCCTTGAGGGCTGTATGGGTTTCCTTGGAGATGCGAACCATCAGGTTCTTGTCCTTCTTCTCCATGGTTCTTCCCCCCTTATAGCCTGCTACGGACAATGTATAACCTTTTTCCCCTCCTGTCAAGGTGCGCTTTCGGTTCTCTGTAGTCTTCTCCTAGGAAGAAGGGGTGGTCTCTTCCGTCGCCTAAGGGGTCTCTGGGGTCACCGTGATGGTAGCCGTCGCGGTGGGGGTAAGAGTTATGGTCATGGTGGCGGTCGCGGTAAAGGTGGTGGTGATAGTCACTGTGGGGGTGAGGGATGGTGTCTCGGTAGGGGTTGGCGTCTCTGTGGGGGTAGCGGTCTCTGTCGGTATGGAAGTGGGTGTCTCCGTGGGGGTAGGCGTGGATGTTGGTGTCTCGGTGGAAGTGGGGGTCGCCGTGATGGCAGCCGTCGCGGTGGGGGTAAGAGTTATGGTCACGGTGGCGGTCGCGGTAAAGGTAATGGTAATAGTCACTGTGGGGGTGAGGGTGGCTGTGGGTGTAGGAGTGGAGGCGGGGATGGGAAGTTGAGTGGGGGTGGGGGAGAGGGCGGGTGTCGGTGCAGAAATCGGTGATTGCTGCGGCTGCTGTGGCTGGGAGGTGGGAGGAGAGACCAGGTAGACGGTGGGTACTACTACCGGGGTGCCGATGAGAGCGGGGCGGAGGAGAAGGGAAGAGACCCCTAGACAGTAGAGGAGGAGGGTAGCCGTAGTGATGACCGCCAGGAGGCTGTAGAGCCGCTGCCGAGATACGCTTTGCCCTTTATACCAGCGAAGGAACCTTCTCAATATGCTTCTTTCCAGTGGCAATAAGATGTGCCATGAGAGGTAAGAACACGCCTAGGCCAGCGCCCCAACTGAGAGAGGCCCAAGGCGAGACTATGCTAGCATCGGCGAGGCGGCTTGTCAATCCCTTGGTTTGACAGGGATGGGGGGAAACCGTATCATTGAACTAGGGGTAGGGGTTCCTTGTGCTCATAGTGGGGTTCTAGATGCGTTTCCGTTTGAAGCCCGAGGAGGGCTGGCTATCGGTCTTCTTTCTAGGCTTGATGCTCACTAGCGTCGCCTGGGCCATCGAGGAGGCCAACTGGGTAGAGGGGCTTTCTATCCTTCAATGGAGCATCCTGGGGGGGATGTTCCTGGGGCTGCTCCTGGCCCGACTGGAACTGCGTAGGCTCTTCGCCCACTCGCTGAGCCTGATCTTGGGCACCTCTTGGCTCCTCTTCCTCATCCTCCGTTTCGTGGCTCCCAGCCTGGGCTGGCGCGACCGGTGGGAGATCTTGGCCGCTCGTCTCCTCCATTGGTTGCAGATAGCCCTGGGGGGCGGGGTGAGCGGGGATAACTTGGTCTTCCTCATCCTCATGGCGGCCCTCACCTGGATAATAGGGCATATTTCCGCTTGGTTTCTCTTTCGCTCCCACTCCGCCTGGCCGGGGGTGGTCTTGAGCGGAGTGGCGATATCGATCAACAGATACTATGGCCCCCCGGAGTTGAATATCTGGCTCATGCTCTACCTCATTTCCGCCCTCACCCTACTGATCCGGGTCGCTCTAAGTAGGCGGGAGAAGGAGTGGAGAGGGGCTAGGGTCATCTACTCACCCGATAGCGCGGTGGACTTTATCCGAGACGGGGCAATCTTCTCCTTAGTGGTACTGGCATTAGCCTGGCTCATGCCCATCACCGCTTTGGACCTCTTCCTATCCGGAGATTGGGGTGGGGAGGGCCTTTGGGATAAGGCACAGCATCAGTTCAGCCGGCTCTTCTCCTTGCGCAGTTATGGGACCAGTGCCTCTTACGCCGCCTTCGGCGATAGGTTGACCCTTCATGGAGCGGTAGAACTGGGCAGCGAGGTGGTGATGGTAGTCCAGGCACCGACGGGTCGGTATTGGCGGGGCGTGGTTTACGACGAGTACGATGGCCGTGGCTGGAGCAATACAGATGACGAGATCATGGATATCCCTCCCCACAGCCAGATGCCTCGAGAGGGGAGCGATTTCATCCGCGAGGAGGTGACCCAGCGGATTACCCTCTACCAGCCCACGGGAGGGCAGTTATTTTTCGCTGGCCAGCCCATAAGGGTTGATCTACCGGTGGAGGCTCGGATGAAAACCTACCAACTCTGGTGGGAACCAGGTGGGGAAGCGATGGAGGTGAGCCGGGAGAGGGTAGCCGGCATCTCCTCCCTCACCAGTAAAGTTCCGGTAGACCCCCACAATCCCTACGTTATCGTCTCCTCCGTCTCTGCGGCCAGCGAGGATATGCTGCGCCAGGCGACCGCGCTGCCTGAGTGGATCGTTGATTACTTGCGTGTCGAGGGGTTCGTGCCCCTGAGCCTGAGGGAGAACTCCTCTAATATCTACCCCTCTTGGGTCACTAGCCGGTACCTTCAGTTGCCACCCACCCTGCCTCAGCGGGTGAAGGAGTTGGCCCTGGAACTCACGCGAGAGTACGACAACATATATGATAAGGCGGTTGCTCTGGAGGAGTATCTCCGCCAGATCCCCTACAACGAGGATATCGAGGCCCCGCCTGCGGACCGCGACGGGGTGGATTACTTCCTCTTCGATAGCCAGGAGGGGTATTGCGACTATTACGCCTCAGCCATGGCGGTGATGGCCCGGGCGGTGGGCATACCGGCGCGGACGGCCGTAGGGTATGCAGGCGGGGAGTATGACGAGGAGTTGGATGGCTACCTGGTGCGACGCTCCAACGCCCATACCTGGGTAGAGGTCTATTTTCCTGACTATGGCTGGATCGAGTTCGAACCCACGGCTGGAGAGCCACCCAT
>JAUVHF010000085.1 GCA_030593425.1 Anaerolineales bacterium | reverse complement strand
GAGAAGGAGAGATCCAAATATGTGGCCTTCCAAGCCCTTCAGGCTGTAGCCTATCAATTTCTTGGGCTATTGGTGTGGATGGCAGGGCTCTTCTGCTACCTGGCTACCCTCTTCGGGGGGATAGGCCTCGCTGCGCTGCTAAACCTCCATAGGGAGGGCGAGGGGATCATAGCCTTCTTCTCCCTGGCCCCCATCTGTGCGCTTTTCCTCCTCTGGGGTCTCCTTATCATCTATGGCTTATACGGAGCCTGTGCTTCTCTCCTAGGTCGCGATTTCAGATACCTCATCGTCGGTCCACTGGTCGAGAGATACATGAAGGGTGGTGGGTAAACCACTCCCTAGATTGCAAGAAGAGGGTTGCCCACATGGGCAGCCCCTTTTATCTCTACCTGGAATCCTCTGAAACCTTGCTCTCCAGGGACCGATTTTGTATAATATAGTAACTCCTTTGCGCAATGGGGCTTAAGAGTGGAGAGGGTTGCGTTGCCGGAGAAGACGAAGGTGCTGGTAGTCGACGACGATAGACCTCTCTGTAACATCGTGGCCGAGGTGCTACTTGGCGAGGATATAGAGGTCCTTCAGGCTCACGATGGGGCCGAGGGTCTCACTTTGGCCAGGCGAGAGAGGCCGGATCTTATCATCTTGGATGTGATGATACCGGTGATGAGTGGCTATGAGGTATGTCGTTCCTTGAGGAAGAGTTTCCTCACCGCTAATATCCCGGTGATAATGCTCACCGCCTTGGGGGATCCGATGGAGAAGGTGAAAGGCTTGGCTGAGGGCGCTGACGATTACCTGACCAAGCCTTTCCATCCGCACGAATTGAGGTCTCGGATGATAACCCACCTCCGCAGGAGCGAACGCGATGTCCAGACCAGCCCCCTCACCAGGTTGCCCGGCAATTTAGCCGTAGAACGGGCTCTCAGGGAACGGATCGCTAGGCAGAGGCCCTTCCCGTTTGTTACATCGATGGGGACAACTTCAAACCTTACAATGACAAGTACGGCTTCTTCGCCGGCGATCAGGTGCTGCGGATGTTGAGCGAGATAATCGTGGACGCCGTCCTGGAGCGAGGGGCGGAGGAGGACTTCATCGGCCACGAGGGGGGAGACGATTTTGTGGTCATCACCGCTCCCGAACGAGTGGAGGGTATCTGTCAGGCGGTTATCGAGAGGTTCGATGCTGCCATGCCCCAAGCCTATGATGAAGAGGATCGAGAGCGCGCTTACATCCTCAGTCGCGACCGGCAGGGGAGGATAGTCCATTTTCCTCTCCTGACCGTCTCTATCTCCGTAGTCACCAACGTTCAGAGGAGCCTAGTTCATCCAGGTCAGATAGCCCATATCGCTGCTCAGGTGATGAGATACGTGAAGACAAAAGAAGGCAGCAACTACGCCTTTGATAGACGGAAGGGGTAAATCGGAGGTCTCTATGCCTATCTATGAGTACGAGTGTGACGGTTGCGGTTACAGATTCGAGCGACATCAATCTATAGCCTCTGAGCCCGTGAAAAGGTGCCCGCACTGCGGGGGGGGCGTGCGACGGGTTATCAACCCCGTAGGGATCATATTTAAGGGGTCGGGGTTCTATGTCACCGACCATCCCCGGCCTGGCAAGCACCAGGGCAGGCGTCCCGCTCCCGCCTCGGAGAGAGAGAAAGGGCCGTCTAAGGAGGAAAGCAAGGGAAGCGAGAGATCAGAAATGGCGGAAGAGGGGTCGGAGGGTTAAGGGGTCACTTGCCAAGCAGGGGAGCCAGAGAGTTAGAGTTGGAAATTGCCGCTGGCGGGGACGATCTTATATTCATAGTTCATTACGTAGGTGAGAAGTTCCTTTTCTAGTTCTCGCCACTCTTCGCTTCTCAGGATATTCAGCATCGTTTCTTGATCTTCGGTGATCCCGCCAGAGAGCATCTGGGGTCCGTTCCCCGCGACGGTATACCAAGCCTCCGTGGGTTGGATGCCCAGTCTCACCATCCCGGGGGCGAACTCCTCGGTTATGAACTCCATGTAATCGGCTTCTCTACCGGGCCGGATGTCCCAACTCATGAGAAGTTTGATCATAGAGGCCCTCCAAGAGGAAAAGCGCACGTAAAGATACCACATCTCCGAGAAGCCTGCAAACGGGAGGGGTGAGAGAGATGCGCGCCGTGGTGCAAAGGGTGAGAGAGGCTTCTGTCACCATAGAGGGGGAGAGGGTAGGGGAGATCGGTAAGGGGTTGGTGATCCTTTTAGGGGTCGCCCAGGGCGATTCGGAGAGGGAAGCCAGATACTTAGCGGAGAAGATCGCTCACTTGCGCATCTTCGCCGACGAAGAGGGCAAGTTCAACTTCTCTGCTCTGGATGTCGGGGCTCAGGCGCTAGTTGTCTCGCAGTTCACCCTCTATGGCGACGTAAGAAAAGGACGTCGCCCCAGTTTCATCTCCGCCGCACCTCCAGAGGTGGCGGAGCCGCTGGTGGAAAGATTCATCGACTCTTTGCGAGCCGTGGGGCTCCAGGTAGAGAGCGGCAGGTTCGGAGCCATGATGTTGGTCAACATCGCCAACGACGGCCCAGTGACCTTGATCCTGGATACCGAGGCTTAAAGACTCAAAAAGCCACCCCATATGGGGTGGCTTACTTAGTGCTCAATAGCTAAGGCTAGTTTCTTGACCCATGCGATCCCTTCGGCGACGAAAGCCTCGTCGGCCGGGTATTGAGGGGTGTGCTCGAAGACGATGGTGCAGGATGGTGCTTCGCTAAGAGCCGAGCGGAGGATATTTGGGATATCTGCCCAACCAGCCTCAGGCCGCTGGGAAGGGTGAACAGGAACATGATGGTAGAGGCCATATGTTTCCCCGGTAGCGTTATAGACGTGGATGAGGTCGGTGTAAGGGGATAACTTCTCGGCGAAGTCGAAGGGATCGAGTCCGGTGTGAAGAGCGGTAAGATGCAGATGTCCGATATCGAGGCAGAAACGCAACGCTGGGTGCGCTTGAAAGATATCCACGAACGACTCGGCCCGGTAGAAATAGGGGTTGGGCCCCACGTTCTCCAAGAGTATGGGGATTCCGGCCTCCTCACTCCAGGAGGAAAGCCTAGAACAACTCTCCTGAGCCAAGGCCATGATGCTCTCTTCATCCAGACCGGGCCTGGGATGCCAGACAACGGAAGGGAGATGCCCCACCACATAGAGCGCATTGCAGTTGACGGCTGTCTCTAGGGTCCTGTGCAAGGAGTCAAGAGTGGTAGTCCGTTTCTCTTCATCTGGGTCGGTAAGGAAGGGGTAGTCGAAGGAGGGAGGTCGGGGCAGGGGGTCGTGGAAGCCATAGACGAGTCCCTCCCGGCGGACGAACTCCATAACCAGCGACAGAGATCGGGTGTCGAAGAAGCCGATCTCCAACCGTCGGAAACCATGTTCTGTTAGGGTGCCCAGTTTAGAGAGATCGCCCCTTATGGCGCTGGTCGAGATGCCAAAATCTATCATGGTTTATGAAAGAGAGCGCTGAGAACGGCAGCCACCTGGAACGGGTCTGAGGAGATGACGCTCGATGTAGCGTCGCAGTTCATCCGCGACGTTTCAAGAAGGAATGTCATTCATGATCCCTGAGTAAGGGTATTTCTCTGCAGATTCGACCAATCCTTTTCGGAGCGGGTTATTGAAAATGTATTCTCCAACGGTTGTTAGGTCTTCGCCCTCTCTGAGGATATGATCGTAGAAACCTCGTTGCCATAGTTTTCCAACGCCCCCGAGTTTCCAATGAAGTCTAGTGGTCATGCTTTTGAGCCCTTGTACGAAGCGGGAGATGGTTGTGCCCTCACCCGGGGATTGCACGAGCAGGTGCAAATGATCAGGCATGAGACACCAGGCATAGACTCTAAAATCGTATCGTTCCTTGCATTCTCTTATGAGCCTTTCAACGCCTTCGCATAGGTCACAATTGGCGAAGGGGCTTTCACCTTCTCTTGCGCAGTGGTGAGGAAGTAGAGACGGGGCGAGGAGTAGTCGAACCCTTGCAAACGGAGGGATCTACTTTTTCCGTATGTTTTCCATCTCGTTTTGGTATCTTTGCCATCCATATGGGTCTTTCGTCCTCGATAAACTCGGACGCTACATGAGAGAATTCTAGTACCCCCGTTTCTTGCCCACCACGTTCAGGAGTTCCTCCCCGGCCAGGTAGCGACGCAGGTTCTCACAGAATAGTTCCGTGAACCGTTCCTGATAGCGGGGGGTATTAGCCGAGACATGGGGGGAGAGGATGAGATTGTCTAACCCCCAAAGTTCGCTCTCCTGTGGTAGGGGCTCTTGGGCGAAGACATCGAGCCCTGCTCCCCCTATCCACCCCTCTTTGAGGGCTTCGATGAGGGCCTCTTCATCGACTACCCGGCCCCGGGAGATGTTCACCAGATAAGCGCTCCTCTTCATAGCCTTCAGTTCCTCCCGCCCCACCATCCCCTCGGTCTCCGGGGTGAGGGGCACGGCGACGATAAAGAAATCGCACTCTTTCACCATCTCCCTGAGTTGTGAAGGCGGGAAGAGACTATCCAGCAACATCCCCTTCGGATCCCCAGTGCCAGGGGGCCGATATCCCCTGTCCTCCATCTCCTGGGCGCTATCTGTAGCCAGCACCCTCATCCCGAAAGCCTTGCATAAACGCCCCACCTCTCGACCTATGCTCCCATACCCCAGGATGCCCACCGTCTTCCCCCGCAACTCTTCCCCTCTAAGGATCTCCCACCGATCCTCGGGCCACTCCCTTCTCTCTTGTAGTCGCCAGATATCTCGAAAGCGGCGAGAGAAGGCTAACATCGAGGCTAGGACATATTCGGCGATGGGGGTGGCATGGATGCCGCTGGCGGTGGTGATGATGATATCACTCTCCATGATGGGATGGCCCACGAAGCAGTCTAGCCCCGCGCTTATGAGTTGAATCCACCTCAGGCGAGGAGCGAGTCTTAAATCGAAGGGGCGGGGCCAGATGACCACCACCTCAGCACTACGGAGTTCTTCTAAGAACTGGGCCTCTCCCTCTACCACTGAGAGGGAGATACGGGGAGAGAGTTGGCGCACCCTCTCCCGATGCTTCTCTTCCCACTGAAGGGGACTCAAAATCTTCACCGTCTTCGCCACGGCAGCCATAGACTATCTATCTTTCCTGGCCCAGTCGTAGGGGATCTGGTCGGTGTCGGGGGGGAGACGGTACTCGTCGGGCTCCTGGTAGTTGTATAGTTCGGTAGGCACGTTCACCATCAGGGTCATCCCCAGCCCTAGCCCCTTGAAGCCATGCATCACCAGGGGGGGGATCTTGATGAGCAGGGGGTTGAGATGACCTATGAAGAACTCTTCGATCTGCCGGTAGGTGGGGGAGTCCTCTCGACTGTCGTAGAGGACTACCTTAGCCATCCCCTGGAGGCAGATGAAATGGTCGGTCTGGAGCCGGTGATAGTGCCAGGCCTTAACTGCGCCCGGATAGGCCGCGGTTACATAGACCTGCCCGAACTTCTCGAACTCTTCCCAATCGGAGCGGAGCATCTCCATCAAATATCCTCGCTCGTCAGGGATGGGCTTTAACTTCCTGATTTTCACTCCTTCGATCATGCTTCCCCCTTTAAAGCAAAGCCTCGATCTCTAAAAGATGGCCCGATAGGTCATACTCATGGCTTTCCTCACGCGCTTCGAAGCACCATGAATATCTCGGCCAGCACTAAAGCGGCCACCAAGAGGAAGGCGTTGGTCCAGTTTAACGCTTGGCTCATCTTCATCCAGGCGCAAAGCACGAAGAAGAGGGCCAGAAGCCCGCTCCTACGAGCGGAGCGAAAGATGTCGTCCCGGTAGGATCCTGAGTTGGCCAGGCGGTACTCCAAGAGATGGAAGAGAGGGGTGAGGCTGAAAGCGAGCGAAAAGAAAAGAAAGGCCAGAAGAAGAAAACGGTTGGTAGCCACTAGGGGATCGGCATAAGCGATGATATAGGCTAGCCCCGCCCATGACGGTAGGGCCAGGGCCAACGAGATAAGGAGTGGGCGCCGACTGGTCATAGCGCCCAAGATTATATCATAGTTTGGTGGGAAGGGACAAAAGCCTTTCCCTCACCTCTCTGGAGACCTCCAACACCATCCGGGCAACCTTGTGGCTTGCTCCTCTTGTGGTATAATAGTGACCGTGAAACGGGTCATAGGCATAACCGGGAACATGGGCACCGGGAAGAGCACCGTCCTGCGCATGTTGGAAGAGTTGGGGGCCAAGGCTATCGACGCCGATCTCTTGGTACACCTGGTGATGGCTATAGGGACCACGGTCTATGAGGAGGTTGTTGTGGCCTTTGGAGAAGGTATCTTGGGGCCTAAAGGGGAGATCGACCGGAAAAGGTTGGCCGCTCTCGTCTTCTCCGATGGAGAGGCTCTCAAGCGTTTAGAGGCCATAATCCACCCTGTGGTGGAAAGCCTGATTTGGGAGATCGCTGAGGGAGCGGAGGAGGAGGTGGTGGCTATCGAGGCCATCAAACTGCTGGAAGCCAGCACCGAGAGGGGATGGGATGCCCTCTGGGTGGTGACCTGCCGCCCAGAAGAGCAGAGGGAGCGCCTCCGCGCCCAAGGGTTGAGCGAAGAGGAGATCGAGGGGCGACTCAAAGCCCAGGGGCCGATCTCCGAGAAGATCAAAGCGGCCGACGTC
>JAUVHF010000211.1 GCA_030593425.1 Anaerolineales bacterium | reverse complement strand
CCAGGACTGGAGAGTTCGAAGATGAGGCCGTTTATCCCTAGGGTCATGAGGATGAAGGCGATATTGGGATCGGTGATGGTGTGCAAGAAACTCTCGATGGGGTTCATGGGGATCCGCTCCACCCTGGCTCCTTTTGTCTCCAGGGTCACCGTCTGGCCTTGGAGTTCGACCTCGAACCCATCCAACTTCTGGAGCAAGGCATCGAGAGTGGGCACCACGAAATCTACCACTCCCAATTCTAGCGCCTCTTGATCCGTAGCCGCCACCGCCTCTCGCACCGCCTTCTCCGCCCATTCCGCCGCCGCCTCCCCCCGCCGCTCGCTCAACCCCTTGATCAGGGAGACCATGATATTTATCGCTTTCGCTTGCTCCGTCTCGGGCAGTTCCTCGCCTTGGCCCGCCACCGGGCTGGCAGCGCCGATGCTTGTCTGCGGAGCCATAGCCGCCACATGAGCCGCCAGGACGACGAAAGTCCCCGCCGAGGCCGCCTGGGCCCGCTGGGGGTAAACATAAACCACGATGGGAACCCGCGAGGTGGCCATCCGCTGCACAACCCCCTCCATCACCGAGACCGATCCACCAGGGGTGTTCAGTTCGATGATGAGGGCCTCCGCCCCACCAGCCTCGGCCATCTCGATCCCCCGCTCCATATAACTAGCCACGACGGGGGTGATGGCCCCTTCTATGGTCAGAAGGTCCACATGAGCCTCTCCCTGGGCCGTCGCCTGGGCCACAAGAGAGAAGAGAAGAGAGGCCAATATGAACGGCCGTCTCAGAAGTCGCATCTTTTCACCTTATTGTGGCCTGCTCCAGCCTGGAGACAGCGGCCGAGATGATAGTGCAGAAGGTCATACCACACCCTCACATTCCTCTCACCCTGCCGCAGAAAGGGAGTCTAATTCCTACTTCTCCCCCGACTTTGGTATTCCTATCCATCTTGGAGTCCTGTTCATGTATTCTCGATACGCATCCCCTACTTCTCTATAAGGACGCGTTCTTCGGAAACTACTCCAATGTTCCACGAGATTATCCATACCACCGCACATAGCAGAAAAATCCAAGAAGCGCAGGCTATGCCTATGCCTACAAACATCAAAAACCATGCGAAATACCAAGGGTGTCTTGAAATCCGGTAGATCCCTCCGGTAATCGGTTTGTCAAACGGGCCAGAGGCAAAGGAGATCCCAGCCATCAAGCCCATGACTAAGGCCAGCATAGAGATGGGAATACCTACATAGAACCATGCTGTGCCTAGCTTCAGCGGCAGGAAGATACTGTAGATAAGAGTGAAAGGCACGATTATGGGATGAGTGATTAGAAATACGGCCTTGTCACTCTTGCTAAGCTCACTCCATGTGGGTTCTCCCTGCGGCCTCTTTTTGAGTGCTTCTTTGCTCATCAAAGTTGGCAGAAAAGTCAACAAACCCAAGACCTCAATAATCCAGGCATTCCACAACCCGATTTGAAAAGCCGGTCTAAGTGGCATTTTGCCTCCTTCTCTTCTCACCCTGCCGCGCAAGACCTTCCCCAGATGATCTGGCGGAGGGTCATGGGTTAGTCCGAAAAATCATGCTGCAACCTCATTATATCCTACTTTGTTCCCTCTTACAATAACGAGCCCTTGAGGAATGGTCCAAGAAGGGGTACAATGGGAAAAGAGAGAGGGCGGTATGAGAATCCTGGTCACCGGAGGAGCCGGCTATATCGGGAGTATCGTAGCCCAGGAGTTGATTCGGGTTGGGCACGAGGTGGTGGTCTTCGATAGCCTGGTCCGAGGCCACCGTCCGGCGGTGCCCAAAGAGGCGACTTTCGTCTTTGGCGATCTCTTAGACCAGGAGGCCCTGGCTAGGCTCTTCCAGGAGCACGATTTCTCCGCCGTGATGCATTTCGCGGCCCTCATCGAGTCCGGCGAATCGATGGAGAAGCCGGCTCTCTATCTCCGCAACAACGCCCTGGGTAGCCTCAACCTCCTGGAGGCCGCGGTAACTCGTGGCGTCGAGCGGTTCGTCCTCTCCTCCACCGCCGATGTTTACGGCGTGCCCGTCCGAGAGCGGATAGTGGAGAGCGACCCTCTGCGACCCATCAACCCCTATGGAGAGTCTAAACTCCTAGCGGAACGGATGTTGGCCTGGTTCGAGAGCATACATGGCCTGCGGTACGCCAGCCTCCGCTATTTCAACGCCGCGGGGGCCACTCCCCAGCGGGGCGAGGATCACCGGCCGGAGAGCCACCTCATCCCCCGAGTGCTTCAGGTGGCCCTGGGGCAGCGAGACCACTTGGAGATCTACGGTACCGACTACCCTACCCCTGATGGCACCTGCATCCGTGACTACATCCATCTCTTAGACCTGGCCCAAGCCCATATCCTGGCCTTGGAGGCGCTGGAGGAGGGAGGCCGCATCTACAACCTGGGCAATGGCCATGGCTACTCGGTGAAGGAGGTCATCGAGACCGCTCGCCGGGTCACCGGCCACCCCATCCCTACCGTCGAGCGGCCTCGGAGGCCAGGCGATGCCCCCATCAAGGTAGCCAGCGCCGAGAAGATCGAGAGGGAACTGGGCTGGCAGCCCCGATATCCTGATCTAGCGAGCATAATAGAGAGCGCTTGGCGGTGGCACCAAGCCAACCCCCAGGGCTACCCGGAATAATAAAATGCGGGTGGGTATAAACGGCTTCTTCTGGGAGCAGGAGACAACGGGCAGCGGCCAATATACGCACTGCTTAGTGCGAGAGTTGATGGCACTGGAAACCGAACATACGCTCCTTCTCCCGCGCGAGGCCAAACCTAGCACGGGAGACCCCCACCATCGTTTCATCGCTACCCCCTTCCCCAAAAACGAGAACCTGGCTAAGGTTTGGTTTG
>JAUVHF010000008.1 GCA_030593425.1 Anaerolineales bacterium | reverse complement strand
CTCACCTGCTTGGCGTGGGTCTGGATGAACCGCTTGCGGGGTGGCACCTCGGCCCCCATGAGCATATTAAAGGTCCGATCCGCCTTGGTCGCATCCTCTATGGTGACTTGCAAGATGGTTCTCCCCTCGGGGTTCATAGTCGTCTCCCAGAGTTGGTCGGGGTTCATCTCGCCCAGGCCTTTGTACCGTTGCACCGTTGCCTTTTGGCCGCGCCTCTTCTTCAGCAACCTCTCCTTCTCCTCCTCGGTATAGACGTAGGTATGCTTCGACTTGGTCTCGATCCGGTAGAGGGGAGGCTGGGCGATGTAGAGGTGGCCATTGGCGATCAACGACTCCATGTACCGGAAGAAAAAGGTGAGAAGCAAGGTCCGTATGTGAGAGCCGTCCACATCAGCATCGGTCATGATGATGATGCGGTGGTATCGCAGATTTTTGATGTCGAACTGGTCGCTGATCCCCGTGCCCAGAGCGGTGATGAGGGCCTGGATCTCCTTATTGCTCAAGATCTTATTGAGGCCCGCCTTCTCCACGTTCAGGATCTTCCCCCGCAAGGGGAGGATGGCTTGGAAGCGGCGGTCGCGGCCCTGCTTGGCGGAGCCCCCCGCCGAATCCCCCTCTACGATGTATAGTTCAGACTTCTTAGGGTCTCTCTCCGAGCAATCGGCCAACTTCCCAGGGAGGGTTGCGCTCTCCAGCGCGCTCCTACGGATCACCAGATCACGGGCCTTGCGAGCCGCGGCCCGCGCACGGGCCGCCGTCAAGCACTTCTCCAGGATCGCCTTGGCCGCTCTAGGCTCTTCCTCCAGAAAGGTGGAGAGCCTCTCGGAGACCACCGATTCCACCAGCCCTTTCACCTCGGCGTTCCCCAATTTGGCCTTGGTTTGGCTCTCGAACTGGGGATCCTTCAGTTTCACGCTTATGACCGCCGTCAACCCCTCGCGCACATCCTCTCCAGCGAACCCGGGGTCGGTCTCCTTGAGGATGTTGTTACGCCGGGCGTAGTCATTTATCGTCCGCGTGAGGGCGGAGCGGAAGCCTGTCAGATGGGTACCACCGTCAACGGTGTTGATATTGTTGGCGAAGGGATGGACCGATTCGGCATAGCCATCGGTATACTGGATAGCCATCTCGATGATGGCGCTATCCACCGTCCGTTCCGTATAGATAGGCTCGGTGTGCAGTACCTTACGGTTGCGGTTGAGGTAGCGGACGAAGGATTGTATTCCGCCTTCGAAATAAAAGGAGTGTTCTCGGTCCTCCCTTTCGTCTCTGAGGGTGATTTTCAGGCCCCGGGTGAGGAAGGCCATCTCTCGGAACCGCTGGGCTAGGGAGTTGAAGTTGTAGTTTAGGGTGCGGACAATCTCTCTATCGGCCAGAAAAGTGGTCTTGGTACCCGTATCTTTGGCCTCGCCGATCACTTCAACCGGGGAGGTGGGCACCCCTCGTTCGTACCGCTGTCGGTAGACCTTGCCGTTCCGCCTGACCTCCACCTCCAGCCACTCGGAGAGGGCGTTCACCGCGGAGACCCCCACACCGTGGAGACCGCTAGCCACCTTGTACCCTCCCCCGCCGAACTTGGCCCCGGCGTGCAAGACGGTATGCACTACCTCTAAGGCGGACTTATCCATCTGGGGATGGGTCTCCACGGGGATGCCGCGGCCGTTATCGACCACGGTCACCGTATTATCGGGGTGGATAGTGACCTCTATCTCATCGCAAGCCCCGGCCAGGGCCTCATCGACGGAGTTATCGACCACTTCGAAGACCAGGTGATGGAGCCCCTGCCGATCGGTACTCCCGATATACATCCCCGGCCGCCGCCGCACCGCCTCCAGGCCTTCTAGGATCTCGATATCTGTGGCTTCATACCTATCCACTGCCACTTCTTTCCTCCAACCAACTGGTATATCTATCCCGATAGAAGATAAGACTGGCGGCCGCCAGCCCACTGCCTACGTAAGCGTTCCCCACGATCCCCAAGGCTAACCCCCAGGGGTTGGCACCCAGGGCCCGCCAGACAAGAGATAGCCCCATGCCGATAACGTTAATGAGGATGATCAAGCCCAGGGAAGACCAGAAGTTGCGTCGCACCACATTGATGCTATTCCAGATGGCTGAAAGCGGCCCCGCATCGCTGATGACGATAGCGTCGATGGCGAAAAAGAGGTAGAACCATATCCATACCAGAAGCGCCAGAAGCAAGGTAGAGAGGATGGGCGCCAGGCTTTCGCTGAGGAGGGAGACCAAAGTGAAGCCTATGGCCAGGGGAAACCCCAGAAGGATAACGCCCCCTATGAAGACGAGCAAGAGGAGGATAACCCGCAGCCAGTAGCTCCAGATTCGACGGAGAAGAGAGTGGTAAGGTTTCTCGCGGATCTTCTGTGCGATGAGACCCAAATATAGACAGCCCAAGAGAAGACCGAGGGGGAGCAGGACCAGAACCCAACCCATGAATGGGAGGCCGCCATCTATCTCGATGACCATTTGGCCCAGGGGCGAAACGGTAGTCGCCCCCGCCATGAGACTGGGAACCGCCAAGATGGCCGAAGCGAGGAGGGAGAAGAGGTTGAAACCCGCTAAAAGTTCCTGCAACTGGATGGCGAGGCCGGTGGAGGGTAGGTAGAGAGAGGCGCGTTGGATAAGAGGGATGGGAGAGAGCCTGGGCCCTAGCCAGAGGTAGAGGTCCAAAGCCACGGGGATAGCCAGGACCCATAACTGCTGAGTTATAGCTCTGAAGCCTAGAGAGAGCGTATCGATGACGCCTGGACGGTTCTTCACACTATAGATTGTATCACATTTGAGGGAAAGTTGAAAATTCCCCTTGTGGCTTGCCAAGGGGGATGAAATGTGGTATTATGAGGCCACGAGGTCGAGAGGAGGTTTTTCAACCGAATAACGAGACCCGGTGTCGAGGTGACCCTGACCGAAAGGCTGGTCTGAAAAGGGGAAGTCCGGTGTGAGTCCGGCGCTGTCCCGCAACTGTGATGGGGCGTTGCTCCTAAGCCAGGATACCTGCCTCCACCGAGTTCCAAGAACCTTCGAGAGAAAGGGGGTGGGAATATGTTGGCCAGAGAAAGTTAGCCCCCTTGTGTAAGCAAGGGGGCTCGAATTTTAGAGGAGAATCTTGTAGGAGCTTTGGCTCAGGGAGGAAAGGGTGAACAGTAGAGAGGTACTCTTGGCCCTAGGGTTGACGATGGTTTTGACCTTGGTTATGGGTTGCGCTCAGGCTACACCGACCGTTGCGCTACCTGCTGTTACGGTGTTAGACGACGCCCAGCGGACGGTGGAGATCAGGGGAGTGCCGGAGCGGATCATATCTCTGGCTCCTAGTAATACGGAGGTCCTCTTTGCCCTAGGTCTAGTGGATAAAGTGGTGGGGGTCACCGATTTGTGCGACTACCCGGAAGAGGCTCAAGGGATAGAGAAGGTGGGGTTCGTCGAGATCAACCTTGAGAAGATCGTGGATTTAGAGCCAGACTTGGTGCTCTACATAGGGGGTGCAGCCCAGTTGGAGAAGACCCAAACCATGGAGGATCTGGGCTTGACCGTGTTGGTGTTGGCTCCCTCTGACATCGAGGGCATCTTTGCTGACATCGAGTTAGTTGGGCGCACCACGGGGACTGAGGATGAGGCCGTTGACCTGGTGAGCGAACTGAGGGCCCGGATGGATGAGGTCCTCTCACGAGTGGCCCAGGCGAAGAGGCAACCATTGGTCTTCTACGAACTGGATGCCACAGATCCCGCACGACCTTGGACCGCTGGCCCAGGTTCCTTCATCGACGCTCTAATAACCATGGCTGGTGGTGTGAACCTTGGAGCGAGCGCAGAGATGGAATGGGCTCAGTTCAGCACCGAGGAGGTGATAGCCCAGGATCCGGAGATCATCATCCTTGGCGACGCTAATTACGGGGTGACTGCGGAGTCGGTCGAAGAGCGTCCCGGATGGGGGGTGATCACCGCTGTCAAGGCGGGAGCGATCTACCCCATAGACGATACCCTGGTCAGCCGTCCGGGGCCTCGCATCGTGGATGGCTTGGAGGAGTTGGCCAGGATAATACATCCGGAACTTTTCAGGTGAGGTTTTGGGGCTAGGGAGCCAAAGCCCCCTAGCCCCGGGAGAGAGGCTTTGGCAAAGAGATCGCTGATCGTCCTCGCCCTTCTCGGCGGGGTTCTCATCCTGGGCGTGGTATTAGCCGCCTCTCTGGGGGCGGTGGTGGTACCCTTCGATCAGGTAGCGCGGTTGCTTCTCAGCCGCCTGCCAGGGGTGGATCTTTCTCCCACCTGGTCGGAGGGGGAGGAGGCTATCATCTTACAGATCCGTTTGCCCCGGGTGACTGCTGCCCTGGTGGTAGGTCTCGCCCTGGCGGCGGCAGGGGTGATCTTCCAGGGGCTTTTGCGGAACCCCATGGCCGACCCTTATATCATCGGCACCTCTGGAGGGGCTGCACTAGGGGCCACCGTGGCTCTGCTCTTACCGGTGCAGATCGTTTGGTACGGCTTCACTTTGGTGCCTTTGGCCGCTTTCGTGGGGGCCCTAGCGGCGGTGCTGGTGGTCTACAACCTGGCTCGGGTGGGGCCCCGAACGCCGGTGACCACCCTGCTCCTGGCCGGCTTCGCGGTCAGTTCCATGCTGGCGGCGGTGATGTCCTTTCTCATGATGTTAAGTGGCACAGGGCTGCGGCGCATAATCCTCTGGACCATGGGCGGGTTGGGAGGGGGGCGCTGGGAGCAGCTATTGATCGTAACCCCCTTGATCCTTCTGGGGATGGGCTGGAGTTACCTATACGCTGGCGACCTGAACGCCCTTGCCTTAGGAGAGGAGCAGGCGGCCTATGTGGGGGTGCCGGTTGAACGGCGGAAAGTGACCCTCTTGATCCTGGGCTCCCTCCTTACGGCGGCTGCCGTCTCCGTAAGTGGATTGGTGGGCTTTGTGGGGTTAGTGATTCCCCATGTGGCGCGGCTGATCTTTGGCCCAGATCATCGTCTGCTCCTACCCGCCGCAGCGCTCCTGGGAGGGCTCTTTTTAGTCCTCTCGGACCTTTTGGCTCGGCTCCTCTTAGCGCCTGCGGAGTTGCCGGTGGGGGTGATCACCGCTCTGGTGGGTGCTCCCTTTTTCATCTATCTTTTGCGGCGTAGTAAGAGGGAGTATGGTTTCTGAGGGGGGAGGTCATGTCCGAAGGATATATCCTTGAGGCGCGAGGGGTGGATTTTTCCTATTACGATGGCCTGGTTATCAAGGGCGTGAGTCTGGGTTTGAAAAAGGGGGATATCGTGGGCCTTATCGGTCCCAACGGTTCGGGGAAGACCACCTTGCTCAGGATCTTGAGTGGTTTCATGCCCCCCAAATCAGGAAGCATCTGCCTCTCGGGGCGAGATCTGGGACAGATGAGCCGCCGGGATATCGCCCGCCTCATTGCCGTGGTCCCCCAGGAACTGGAGATGCTCTTCTCCTTCTCCGTCTGGGAGATGGTGATGATGGGGAGGACGCCCCATGCCCCTCGCCTGCTGGGAGCGAGACGAGGGGATAGGGAGGTGGTAGAGCGGGTGATGGAGCGGGTAGGCATCCAGTACCTGGCTCAGAGGCCCTTCCAGGAACTCTCTGGGGGCGAGCGACAGAAGGTGATAGTGACCATGGCCCTAGCCCAGGAGCCGGATATCCTCCTCTTGGACGAGCCCACGGTGCACCTGGATATAAACCATCAGGTGGAGGTCTTGGAACTCTTGAGGAGGCTCAACAGGGAGTCCGGTCTTACGGTGCTGGCCACCATGCATGATCTCAATTTGGCGGCCCTCTATTTCGATAACCTGGTGTTGCTTAACGAGGGAGAGATAGTTAGCCACGGGACTCCTGAAGAGGTCTTGCAAGAAGCGAACATTCGCCGGGTCTTCGAGGCTTCGGTGGAGATCCAGAAACATCCCACCCTTGGTGTTCCCCATATGGTGATCCTCCCCCCGCCCCGCTGACGTCCCTGAAGGGAACTTGACATCTCAAATCGACACGGGTATCCTTTCTTCGACCCTAGGGCGGAGTTGACCTTGTTCAAACCTATCTTGAAAGCCAGCGCACTTCTATTTTTTCTTTTCCCAGTCGCCTGCAACGCGTCCCCTTTTGAGGGAGTGACGCCGGAACCGGTGGTGACCGTGGCGCCCACCAACGAGTTCAACCCTCCGACAGCAACGCCCTTTCCCACCTTGACCCCTGAGGTTCATAAGAGTTTCATCCCTCTAGCGGTCGTCTCAGAAGGGAGCGAGAGGCCCCGAGGGAACCCCTCGACCCCTGCCCGACGGGACATGGGGCGACGCTTGAGAGCCTCCTCATCCCCCACCCCAACCGCTACGCCCACAGCGATGAGAGATCTCCTCCCCGATGGCGTGCCACGGGAGGCCACGGTGCCCATACTGATGTACCATCATGTGGGGGAACCCCCTCCGGGAGCGGATGCCATCCGCCGAGACCTCACCGTTTCATCTGGCGAGTTCGAGGCTCAATTGGCTTACTTATCTGAGGAGGGGTACCAAACGATCCACCTGAGCGATCTAGTCATGCATCTACAGATGGGGCGCCGTCTCCCCCCCAAGCCGATAGTCATCACCTTTGACGATGGATACCATGACACCCTCTCCAACGCCTATCCCCTCTTGAAGAAGTACGGGTTCATGGCTACTTTCTTCATCATCACCCGGCTTGCTGATGAGGGTCGGGAGGGGTATCTCTCCTGGGAGGAGATAAAGAGCCTTCACACTGCGGGCATGGAGATAGGGAGCCACACCTACTCCCATCCAGATCTGAGAGAACAACCCTACGACTATGTCGTCTGGCAGGTTCTGGGGTCCAAGGAGGCGATAGAGGCCCGCACGAAGGAGCCAGTACGCCTATTCGCCTACCCTTCGGGAAGGTACGACCAGCAGGTGGTGGAGGTCCTCGAGAGCACGGGTTACTGGGGGGCGGTCGCTATCGGCCAGGGAGCCCACCAATCTTCGCATCGCGCCTTCGAGTTGCAGCGCATCCGGGTGCGGGGGAGTTACAGCCTGAGCGATTTCGCTCACTGGTTGAACTACTGGCTGGAGAACTCGGAGTAGAAGCGTATTCCTTCTAGGTTTTCAGCCTTTTGCCAGAGTTGCTCGATGGTCGCCCTCAAGAGGGGGTGCACTAATTCTGGAGCAATTTCTCTCAGGGGCAGGAGCACAAAGGCCCGCTCCACTAGACGGGGGTGGGGAATGATAAGGTCTGGGGAATCGAGGATTAGGCTATTATAGAAGAGGATGTCGATATCTATAAGTCGGGGGCCGAAGCGGATATCCTCCCTGCGGCCCAGTTTTCTTTCTATGGCCTTAACGAACTTCAGGAGAGCCTGGGGAGATAGGTCGGTCTCTACGGAACAGACGCAGTTGAGGAACCAGGGCTGGTCTTTGTAGCCCACCGGTTCCGTCTCATAGAGGGAGGAGACCTTGAGTATCCACGCCTCCTGTCCCAGCATCTTGAGGGCAGAGGCGATGTTTGCTTCTCGGTGGCCCAGGTTTGACCCCAGGCTCAGGTATGCTGTAGCCATCTACTAATGTGCGACCTGGTGATTCGGGAGGCCACAAAGGTCTCCCCTACATATGTCTGGTTAGGTTGGAGCCTTTGGGCGGTGTAATTAAGACCGGCTAAAGCCTCGAATCCTCTTCGAGCACGGGGAACGGAGCCTTTAGGCGGTGATGAAAACCGGCTGAAGCCTCGATTGTGGATTTCAAGTCGGGCATCACCTCTTGCCGATGGCAGACAGCAAATCACCGGGGGTTATTATTGTCAGGCCAGACTTCTCTGCAACGGCCGGATTGGAGAGAAGGTTCTTGCGGTCCCAAGTGACGAAGTAATCCGGCTGGGCTGTTATAGCCGCGGCCAAAATAATGGCATCGTTGGGATTGAGATAGCGACTTACACCTTTAATGGCTTCCGGGGTGGGATCCTCAGTAATGGTCAACGGTAGCCTTTCTACGAGGAGTTCATAATCGGCGAGCGCTTCTGGGGCTTTCGCTTCTAAATTTCGCCTCGCCTCCACTAAGACATCTTCGCTGACCAAAATAGTGATCGCACCTTCAAGCGCTCGCCGAAGGACCTGGTATGCGCTCCCTGGCGTCGAGGAAAGCCTTAGGAGTCATCGGCTTGAGGGCGATATTTCTCCCTGTAAATCTCTTCCCTTATTTTCCGCCCATCCTCTATCATCTCCTCCAGGGAGATGCCCCGTTCCTTTAACGCCTTTCCAATCCGCTCCAGGGCGTCAAGGGCCACCACCTCCCGAGGGGCGATCTTGATGCCGTCCCCCTCGTCGATGATGTCGACGACGCTGCCCTCTTCCAGGCCGTACTTACGGCGAAGTTCTATGGGGATAGTAAGTTGTCCTTTCCTTTGGATCAAAGCCCTCTTTTTGGCCATCTCAACTCCCGGCAACAGGCGAACTTTCGGAAATTCAGAACAATTATACCCTAGGAGCGAAGGAATGTCAAGATTTCCTTTGTGTGCTGGACGCCTTTACCTCTTTTCAATCTCTGGTTGGATTGGAGCCTTTCCCACAGGGATCCTGTAAGGATAGGGAAAGCCTCGAATCTAGGACCAGCCATTTATTCAATGAGGATCTCTTTGTGGAGCCAATCAGGAAAGCTCTGACGCCACCGCGATGAGGCGAGTACAGAGTTCAGTGCTCAGTCGAATCTTGTCCCTGTTAGTCTTTGACTCTCTCTATCCTGGCTCCTATGGCCCGGAGTTTCTCGTCAATCCTTTCGTAGCCCCGGTCTATCTGGCCGATATTCTTGATGACGCTTTGCCCTTCGGCGCAGAGGCTGGCCACCACCAGGGCCATCCCCGCCCGGATGTCGGGGCTCTCCATAACCTGGCCGTGAAGCCTAGCCGGCCCCACTACCACTACCCGGTGAGGGTCACAGAGGATGAGGCGGGCTCCCATAGCGATCAGTTTATCCACGAAGAACATCCTACTCTCGTAGAGTTTCTCGAAGAAAAGGACCGTTCCCTCCGCCTGGGTGGCCACCACAATGGCCACGCTCATCAGGTCAGCGGGGAAGCCGGGCCAGGGGGCATCGTCTATCTTGGGGATGGCCCCATGAGCGTCGGCCACCACCTTAAGGGAGCCGTGGTGGGGCACGAAGAGGTCGTTACCCCTGATCTCTACCTCGATGCCCAACCTTCGGAAGACCAGGAGTATCATCTTCAGATGCTCGGGCTGGCCGTTCTTGATGAGGAGTTCCCCTCCGGTGATGGCGGCGCAGGCGATGAAACTTCCCACCTCTATATGATCGGGCTCGATCTCGTACTCGCCACCGTGCAACCTGTCTACCCCCTCTACGACCAAAGCATTGGACCCCAGCCCCGAGATCTTGCCCCCTAGCCGGTTGAGGAAGCGGGCCAGGTCTTGGACATGGGGCTCAGAAGCGGCGTTCCTTATGATAGTGGTTCCTTTGGCCAGACAGGCGGCCATGAGGGCGTTCTCCGTCCCCGTGACGCTGGCCTCGTCCAAGAATATCTCTCGTCCTACAAGTCCAGTGGTCCTCATCTCATAACGAGAGCCCACCTCGATCTGAGCGCCCAGGGATCTGAGAGCCATGAGGTGGGTATCTACCCTTCTTCTCCCGATAACATCGCCGCCGGGCGGGGGCAAACTGATGCCTCCACAACGGGCTAGAAGAGGGCCCGACAGGAGGATAGAGGCACGGATCCTCTGTGTCAGTTGGGGATCGATCTCCGTGCGCCTCACGTTGCGGGCGCGAAGGGCCAACTCTTTGTGGCCCAATTTATGGATCTCCACCCCCAGGTGGGCCAGGATCTCCACCATCGTTTCCAAGTCCTTGATCTGGGGGAGGTTACGGATGACCACCTCTTGATCGGTGAGGAGGGTGGCTGCCAGGATGGGCAAGGCAGCGTTTTTATTACCGCTGGGGGTTACTGTCCCTTGTAGCGGGTATCCACCTTCGATGATAAACCTATCCATAATCAGCCACCCTTTGAAGAGTCTACACCACCGGCTTTTTGGGCGATACAGATGATGGAGGTGCCGAAGGGCAGGTCTATGGAGCGGAGGAGTGCCGCCTCCAGCCAGCCCACACCGGTAAGAACGGTGTTCAGGAGAGGAGGGGCGGGCTCCATCTCTACCTGATAGGCCTCCTCATCGGTATCCGGCGCTTTGAGTTGGGGCTTCCTCCTCGACAGCCGCTCCCAGAGGAGGCGGAGGAAAGCCAGAGGGAAGACGAAGAAATTGTTATAGGTGGTGCGGTGGGGGGTGAAACCCGCGCTCTTCAACTTCTCATGAAGTTCACTCTTGGTATAGCGGCGGTGGTGCTTATTGATCTCGTCGTTGGCGCTCCAGAGCCAGCCGAAGGCGGGGACGGTAGCCACCAAGAACCCCCCGGGAGCACAGACACGGTAACATTGGCGCAGGACCAAAAGGTCGTCCTCACAATGCTCGATCACATCCAAGGCTGCTACCAGATCGAAACTCTGATCCGGGAAGGGCATCTCCTCGGCCGAGGCGAGTCTAGCCTCATACCCTCTTTTGTGGGCGATCTTCAGAGGTTTGGGGTTGTTATCGATGCCTAAAACCCGCCCATACCGGCCCAGGTGGTGGATCATGTTCCCCGCTCCGCATCCCACATCCAGGATTTCGAGGTCGCGGCAAGGAAGGGCTCGGTCCAGCAGGGCGAAGAGAGCCCTGGTGCGGCTACCGAACCACCAGTGTGCATCTTCCTCCAGCTGTTCTTGAGTTAAAGAAAAGGCCCCCTCTGTGATCGTCTGCCTCCCACACTTCAAACTGGGGTTATTATAGCACAGGATCTCTGGTTCAACCATTTCATGGAGCGCTTAGGGATAGGAGGGAACAAGCCGCATCCAGTACCTCTTCTACGGTTATGAGGCGCACGCAGGGGTGCTTCTCTAATTCTTCTGGCGTGTAGTCGAGGCGGTTGCAGGGGATGCAGTCCAGATCAGAGATGACCACTCGGTGGCGTCTTAAATCCCCCCAAGGACCGAAGGCACGGTGATCGACGGGGCCGTAGAGGTGTATCGTGGGGACGCCCTGGGCCACGGCCAGATGCATGGGGCCGCTATCGACGCCGATGACCAAATCGGCACGGGCCATGAGGGCCGCCATCTCCCCCAGGGTCGTCTGGCCGACGGCGATTGTGGGCTCGCTTCTCATATGGTTCGCTATCTTTCGGGCTAAGCCCTCCTCCTGGGAGGAGCCGGTGATGAGAAGGCGGGCCCTATACCTCTCCACCAAGCGATCCCCTACCTGGGCGAACCCCTCAGCCCTCCAAAGTTTTACCCGGGCTCCAGCCCCAGGGTGGATGACTATGAGTGGGATTTGGGGCTCGATACCTCGCTCCGCAAGGTATCGAGTAGCAAACCCGCTATCCTCCGGCGAGGGGTTGAATTCCAAAGGGCCGGCCTCTTCGATAGAGGGGCCCTTTGGTTGCCAAGCCGCTCGTATGAGGATCAGGTTCTGCTCCACTTCGTGGCGGCCTGGCGTGTAAGGGACCGGCTGAGTGAGGAAAGGGCGCAGTTCTGGTAGGGCATAGCCTACCCGCTGGGGGATGCCAGCCCAGTAGGCTAGAAGGGCTCCCCACCAGTGGTCGAAGCGGAGAACGAGGGCTAAATCGTACTCCTGCCCCTGCAGGAGGCGAGCATACCTCCCCAGGAGGGCGTAGGGCTGAAAGAAAGAGGGCTTGGGCTGACGGGTGAAACCGGGGAAGGGGCATACCAAAACCTGGTCTACGTTGGCGTTTCCTTTCATCAATTCCGAGCCCCAAGGCCCCACCAGAGAGGTTATATGGGCCTGGGGCCACTGGGCGCGGAGGAGTCGAAGGGCAGGGGTGGTGAAAAGGAGGTCGCCTATATGATCGGGCCGAATGAGGAGGATGTAGGAGATCCGAGAGGGCCTTCGGGCCCGAGGCAGGAAAGGGGCTGAGGAGTAGGCGAGGGCTCGTAAGGCTATCCGTCTAAGCCACTTCTTCATACACCTGTTCCAAGAGGGGCGTGATAACCTTCCAATCGTATTGTTTGGCCAGGCGGCGAGCAGCCACCCCTAGGTTTTTCCTCCGCTGCTCGTCGCCCGACAAATAAATCACTAGACGGGCGAAATCCGAAGGGTTATCAGCGATGACCAACTCCTGGGCCGTCGTCTTGATCCCCTCACAACCCAGGGAGGTAGAGACTATAGCCTTGCCCATGGCCATCGCCTCCAACACCTTGAGACGGGTTCCTCCTCCCATGCGGAGAGGAACCAGATAGACGTTGGCCCGAGCGATGTAGGGTCGCACGTCGGGGACGAAGCCGGTTACCCTGACTCGTGGGTCTTGGAGGAGAGGAGAGAGTCGGGGCGAAGGGTTCCTCCCCACCACGAAGAGTCGGGCCTGGGGAAGCCTCCTTTTCACCAGAGGCCAAACCCGCTGGAAGAACCAAAGAACGCCATCCACGTTAGGGCGGAAATCCATCTTCCCGGTGAAGACCAGGCTGCCATCGGTCTCCCCCTGCGCTGGCTGGTAGTATCGGGTGTCAACACCGTTGGGGACAACGCTCACCGGGAGGCCCGGAACCAGGCGGCCGAGGGCCTCTTTATCGGCCTCGGAGACCGCTACCACCTGATCTGCTCGGCGACAAGCCCACGCTTCGTAGCGACGGAGTTTGCGCCACTGAATGAGGGAGTATACCGCTCCCAGCCAGCGGAGATGTCGAAGATCTGTTTCAAAGGCCCGTTTCTGTAAGAGGTACTCGGCGTTGATGTCATCGAAGATCAATCGAGGGGGTCCATGCGATTCGATGACCGTAGGGATGTATCTAGTCATCTCTATCGCTTCCACCTGCACCAGGTCGAAATCTTCCTCTTGAAGGAGGGCCCTTAGTTTTATCTCGAACTCCGATGAAGGGAGCCGCAATGCCATATCGGGCAGGGGCGAGAGGAAGGTGGAGAGGAGGCGTTGTAGGGTGGAGCGATGGGGGGTGGGAAGGGTCTCGATTTGGGAGCACAGGTCGAGGAGCGGTCCAGCCTCCGCTAAATCGCTTTCCTTGGTAGAGAAGGAAAGAAGATGGATCTGATGCTGGGGAGCTAGGTTCTTGATAAGGTTGAAACTCCGGATACTGGCTCCTCGGTCAGGCGGATAGGGTAGTTCCGGGGTGAGGAATAGTATCTTCATCCTAGGCTCCGATAGAGGGCCAAGGTCTCTCGAGCGGCCTTCTCCCAGGAGAAAAGGCGGGCTCGTTTTAGCCCCTTCTCTCGGAGTTCGGCTCGCAGCGAATCATCGGTGAGGAGCCTCCAGATAGCCACGGTCCAGCCATACTCATCTTCAGGGTCAACGAGGAGGGCGGCGCCCCCTACTACCTCGGGGAGGGAGGAGACGTGGGCCACGATAGTGGGTGTGCCACAGGCCATCGCTTCCAGGGGTGGAAGCCCGAACCCCTCATAAAGAGCGGGGTGGACCAGGAGTTGGGCAGCGTTATAGAGGAAGAGGAGATCTTGCACGGAGACCCGGCCCAGATAGAGCACCCCATCCTTCAGATTCAGTTCCTCAGTGAGGGTGAAGATCTGGTCGTAAAGCCAACCCCGTTCCCCCACCACGACCAACCTCACCTCTGGCTTGTATTCGTCCAAGAGTCGGCGGTAGGCGCGGAGGAGGGTGGGGAGGTTTTTTCGCGGCTCGATGGTGCTCACGAAGAGGATGAAAGGGGTAGACACCCCGTACCTTTGGGCACACTCTCCCTGCACTCTTCTTTTGTCTTCCAAAGGGCGATAGGCGGGGTTAGCGGCCTCGTAGACCACGGTGATCTTGCTCTGGGGGACCCCCAGGAGGCGGATGGTGTCCTGTTTGGTGACCTCGGAGACGGCGATAATGTGATCAGTATAACGCACCGCCTGATCGATCTGCCCGTAGTAGCGGGCGCTCTCGGCGGTAAGGAAGTGGGGGTATAAGAGGAAGGCCAGATCATGGATAGTGATGATCGATTTGCAGTTACGACGGAAAGGGGGGATGAAGTCAGGGCTATGGAGGATATCGAGGCCCAAGGGGCCGATCTCCAGGGGTAGAGTCCACTGCTCTAGGCGATGGTGGCTGGGGGTCCAGAGGGAGCGGCGGGAGAAATTCTCCCCTTCCGTTAATACCGTTTGGTCCTTGCGGCTTTGGAGGATTAAAAAATCATCCTCCCCATCAAGGTGGGCTAACTCCCTGACTAGGTTCAAGATGTATTGGCCGATGCCCGCCTGGCTATAATAGACCAGCCGGGCATCTATGCCGATACGCATAGGCGAACATCCTTTGAAAATCAACTAAAGATCATTATAACCCCCCCAACCTGGGGAAGCAAATCAGAGTTTTCAAGAAGTCCGATGCTCCGCCCCGCAAGCTGTCAAGAAATCGGTCGATTATAGGGAGGGTAGCCAGAAAAAGGTCATGGACGCATCTTCTTGCCCACTACGTCCAGCGTGAGCATCTTTTCAAGGCTCTCCTTTCTTTTGGAAATCTTTCTAGTTGTGGTAGAATAGCGGTACAAAGGCCGTGGGAGGCGCGCATGCCTAGAGAGACGTTAGATGAAGGGATTAAGGCGCTTCAGGGCGATCTTTTGAAGATGGCCGATCTGGTCGATGAGGCGATAGGGCGAGCGGTCAAATCCCTGGCAGAGAGGGACGAGGGCTTGGCTAGGCAGGTGATCGCTGCTGATGAGGAGATCAACAGGGCTCAGCGGCAGATCGACGAGAGGTGTCTCGTTCTCATTGCCACTCAGCAGCCTCTAGCCAGCGATCTACGAGTTATCCTAGCCATCTCCGGCATCGCCACGGAATTGGAGCGGATGGCGGACCACGCCAAAGGTATAGCCCAACTGACCAAACGTTTGGCCCCCCAGCCCCATCTGAAGCCTTTGATCGATATCCCTCGTATGGCGGAGAAGGGACGATCGCTCTTGCGGGAGCAGCTAGAGGCTTTCCTTGCCCACGATGCAGAGAGAGCCAGGTCCTTAGCCAAGCATGATGACGAGATGGACGCCCTTTACGATCAAATATACCGGGAACTGTTGATCTTCATGATGGATGACCCTCGGACCATCACTCGGGCTACCCATCTCATCTGGGTGGCCCATAACCTGGAGCGGATAGGAGACCGCACCACCAATATCGGTGAGCGGGTGGTCTTTATGGTAACGGGCGAGGTGGAAGAACTCAACCCCCCACCCCAGACGGAGGCTCCGCATGGATGAGACAAAGGAGCTTTTGGCTTGGCTTGATGAAGAACAGCGGAGAGAGAAGGCTGCCCTTGAGGAGTTGCGCAAACAGGCGGATGACCACGCGGCTCACATCGAGGATCTGGTTAGCCGATTCGGAGAGTTGGAGGGCCGATTGGCTCGTCTCCAGGGTCAAATAGCCCAACTCCCCAGCCCGGATGAGACCCTGTCGCGGGTGAGAGCGGAGGCGAGCCTCGTGGTGCGCGAGGCTCGAGAGGAGCGACGCCGGGTGGAGGAGCAAGCAGCGGCGTTGCGCCAGCGGGAAAGGGAGAGCGTGGGCCAGGCTTTGGAGAAACTGCGAGAGGAGATCATCTTTCTCCTAGAGAAGAAAGTGGAGCCCCTAGATTTTCAAAGGTCTGAACTCCAGAGGTTGTCGGAGGCTATAGCGGGCCTGAGACAGGAGATCTCCGGCCTCCGAGAAGAGACCGCTGCTCAGGGGAGAAAGATAGGGTATCTGGAGAGCAGGGTCGATAAGGGCGCTCAGGGGATCGCAGAGTTAGGACTTATGAGGGAGGAGATACGGAAAGATCGCGAGGGGTTCCTGGAGGAGTGGCGGAGGTTGAAGGACGAGCGTCAGAAGGAGATAGCGGAGTTGCGCCGGGATAGAGCAGCCTGGCAACAGGAGCTATCCAAGCAAGAGGAGGAGACGCACTCCCTAGAGGAGCGGATTAAGGAAGCGGCGAAACTCTCGACTAGCCTGCATAAGTTGGAGAGGGAAGTGCGGGTGCGCCGAGATCAGTTGCTGCATCTGCAGCAGGTGGGAGAGGAGCGTCTTAGGCGGCAGCTCGAGGAGTGGCGGAAGGAGAACGAGAAGCGGTGGGCCAAGAGTGCCGTAGACTGGGAAGCGCAAAGAGAGGAAGAGGCAAAGCGCCAGGCACGCCTTGCGGATATATGGCGAATCCAACGGGAGTATGCCCGTCGACAGATGGCTGAGTTGGAGCGATGGATCGAGGAGTTGGAAGAGCAGATTAAGGGATCTTAAGGGTGGTGGGTGAAGATCGTGGGACCCGCGTAATAGGTACGGCTGGCCACGTTGACCACGGTAAATCGGTCCTGGTGAAGGCCCTGACAGGCATCGACCCCGACCGGCTCAAGGAGGAGAAGGAGCGGGAGATGACCATCGATCTGGGCTTCGCTTGGTTCACCCTACCTTCGGGCTTGGTGGTGAGCTTCATCGATGTGCCAGGGCATGAGGATTTCATCAAGAACATGTTGGCCGGAGTGGGGGGGATCGATGCCGCCCTGCTTGTGGTGGCTGGCGATGAAGGGGTGATGCCCCAGACGGTGGAGCATCTAGCCGTTTTAGACCTTCTAGAGGTGAGACAGGGAGTGGTAGCCCTGACTAAAGTGGATCTGGTAGAGGATGAGGAGTGGCTAGAACTTGTGGCTGCTGATGTGGATCGGTTGCTTAAGGGGACGACTCTGGCCGGTTCTAAGATCCTGCCCGTTTCGGCGGTGACAGGGCGGGGGATCCCTTCTTTAATCGAGGCGCTAGATAGCCTGCTCTCCCAGACACCCCCTCGACGAGAGAGGGGTCGCCCCCGGCTCCCTATCGACCGAGCCTTCACCTTGGCCGGCTTCGGCACCGTGATCACAGGAACGCTGATAGACGGCCGATTTCGGGTAGGTCAGGAGGTAGAGATTCTGCCCCAAGGGCTCAAGAGTCGGATTCGCGGCTTGCAGACTCATAAGGAGAAGATAGAGGTGGCTGTGCCCGGTAGCCGGGTGGCCATAAATCTCGTAGGGGTAGGTAAAGATCAACTCCAGCGGGGGGATGTAGTGACTAGCCCCGGATGGCTCGAGCCTACGCGGCTGATAGATGTTCGCCTTCGTATGCTGGGTAGTGCCCCCAAGCGCCTGCGACACAACACCTCTGTAGATTTTTACAGCGGCGCAGCCCAGATACCAGCCAAGACACGCGTTCTGGGGGCCAAGGCGATCGAACCCGGGGAAGAGGGGTGGGTCCAGTTGGTGTTGACCCGGCCCACGGCGCTTTTGGCTCGCGATCGCTTCATAATCCGCCAACCCTCACCCAGCCTCACCATGGGAGGTGGGACGGTGGTGGATCCCCACCCCCGTCGCCGCCATAAGAGGTTCCGTCCCCAGGTGATAGAGAGGTTAGAGGCCTTGGCCTTGGGCACGCCTCAGGAGGCGCTTCTAACGGCCTTGGAAGAGGGCCCCCAGGAGATGGGGAGGCTGGTCAAAGATAGCCATCTGGAGCCAGAAGCGGTGGAGGAGGCGCTAGAGCGTCTTCTCGAAGGTTCTCGGATTCTGGTCCTAGGAGCCAGCGAGGGTCAACTTCTCGTCTCTTCGACCTGGTGGGAGGGCTTTCTGGCCCGCCTGGTTGCTCTTATCGAGGAGTATCATAGTCGCTATCCTCTTCGCTTGGGGATGCCTAGGGAGGAGGTGAAGAGCAAACTACGCTTCCCCTCCCGCCTCTTCAATCACCTCATCGGGCAGGCGGTCAAAGGGGGAGCCGTGGCCCAGGAGGGGGCGGCTCTGAAGTTGCCGGGCCACGAGGTGCGCTTCACTCCAGAGGAGGAGGAACGGGTAGAAAGGCTTCTTGCTAAGTTCTCCCAAGAGCCCTACACCACCCCCTCGCGGGCTGATTGCAAGGCTGCGCTAGGAGAGGAGGTGTTGAACGCTCTCTTGGAGCAGGGGAGACTGGTCCAGGTGAGCGAGAATACCCTCTTTTTGGCGAGCACCTATGAGATGATGGTGGAGCGGGTGGTGGAAGATCTGAAGAAAGAGGGCACCATCACTTTGGCTCAGGTGCGGGATCTCTTCTCCACCAGTCGCAAGTACGCCCAAGCCCTCCTAGAACATCTGGATGCCCAAGGGATCACCAGAAGGGTGGAGGATGAGAGAGTGCTTAGGTAGGAGGAGCCCTTGCCCCTCGAGTTAGGCCGCATAAGTGAAGAGTTGGAGGAGATGGCTCGCGCTTTGAGAGGGATGAAGGGCCCAGAGATAGAGCGGGCTCGCCTTTTATTGAGGGAGACCGAGCCTGACAAGTTGAGAGCCAAGATGGAAAAGGCCAAGACCTCTTGGCTCCTGGCTTGGCCTGAAAATACTCTTTCTAGAGCCTATCCAGCCCCAGAGCCTCCTTTGAACTTCAGCGTGGCGGCCACCGATGGCTCTTATATCAGACCAGACCGACACATTCCGGCTCGCTTCGTGGTCATCAATATAGGTTCAGCGCTACTCACTTATGGCGACGACCCTATGGCGCGGTTGGAATCGAAGAGCCATTTCTATTTCCGGGAGGAGGAACTCCGCATCCCTCACCCCTTCAAAGAGCTCCATCTGGAGAGAGAGCTTCTGGGGGCTAGACGGACGGTCCTAGAGTTAGAGGCTTTGGTAGAGGTTGCCACTCCAGGTATAAAACCGGTGGTGGGCCTTCAAGACGGTAGCCTCATCCTCTGGGGGCTGCCTACCACCGATGACCCAGATGATATCTCGGTGCGCGACCATTTCTTACACCCTTTTCTGGGAGCCCTCCAAAAGTTGCGGGCCCAGGGCATACCGGTGGCCAGTTACCTCAGTCAGCCTCAGAGCAAAGATGTGGTTAATTCATTGCGAGTTGAGGTCTGCGATAACGAGCCGGTCAACTGCGATAAATGCTCTTATGTGGCCCAGCGCCAGCGGCCCATCTGTAGTGACTTGGCAGGGGTCTTAGACCGCCAGGTTTTCGCCTCTTTGAAGCCAGGAGAGCGTTCGGATATCTATAAGGGCTCATCGAAGATCCTTCGGGTGGGATACGGTGAGCACGGGATATATTTCTTCTACTTGAATGTGGAGCCGGAGATCGTCCGCTTGGAGGTTCCCCAATGGGTGGCCCGCGATGAGGAGAAGTTGAACCTCCTCCAGGCCTTGGTTTACGACCAATGTCGGCGGGGTCGAGGGTACCCTTCTGCCTTGCAGGAGGCTCATGAGCAGGCGGTCATCACCGGTCCCGAGAGGCGGGTGGTGGAGAGGCTGGTGGAGCAAGCGTTGGCTAAGGAGGGAGTGGAGTTCTTCAGGTCGGGGAAAGCCACCAGTAAGAGGGAGCGAGGGGTATGAGGATCGGGGAGATCATCCAGACGAGAAGCACCGGTTTCGTGGCCGAGAGTTACCAGTTGCATCAGCCTCCCGCCTTGGGTAGCCTAGTCAAAGTTAAGGTGGATGATAACCACGGCATTTACGCTGTGGTCTCCTATGGGGAGACGGGGGGCATCGAGCCCGGCCGACGGCCGGTGCGTTGGAGCACCGATGAGGTCTTCGATGAGGCAATCTACGAGGAGCACCCGGAACTGAGGCGCACCCTACGCACCGAGTTCACCGCTCTCTCCGTAGGGAGTGTAGAGGGAGAAGAGGCGAGGCAAGGGTTGCCTTCTGAGCCGCCACCCATGCATTACTCGGTCTACTTGTGCCAGTTGGAGGAGGTGCTTCGCTTCACCGAGGAACTCTACTACCTCCGTCTCCTTCTGACCGGAGAGGGGCCGGTCCCGAAGGAGCAACTGGTGGTAACCCATCTGCGGGAGGTCTACCGGGCTCGGGGCAACGATGAGGAGTGGCTCTCGAGGGCAGCGCGGGAGATAGCCAGACTACTGAAGCGGGACTATGACCGACTGATGACCGTGCTTTTGGGGATAGAGCCGCGCGACGGGAATTGAGTTAGTGGTGTCTGTAATGGAGGGCGGTTCTCGCCTTTGTTAGTCTCTTGTCATCCCTACGAGGTGTGTCAATGAAACGTAAGCGCTTAGGTGTAATTACCGATGGGACGTTTGAGACAGGGCTTACGGTGCGGCTGGACCCCGGATGTTCCACGGAGGATTTGCGGATCGGCAGTTTCGTGGTCGTGGAGGGACGTAGCCATAGGTTCTTCTGCACCATCGCCGATATGCGGCTGCAGGTCACAGATGCGGGGCTTCTGGCCGACCCCCCGCGCGACGCCTCGCCTTTCGTCACCAGG